>JBDOKN010000157.1:0-2538 GCA_039833665.1 Methanocaldococcus sp. | reverse complement strand
CAATAAATCCAATTGGTTCGTATTCTCTCTCAGGATAGTATATTTTATTTTCTTTAGCAACTTCTTCAATTGATGTGTCAATAACTTTTCCATCTACTTCTAATATATAATCTACTTTGACATAGTCGCCTTTTTTAATCAAGTTATCAACTCCTAACCTTTCCAAATACTTTTTGTGAAGGGTATATAAATAGTTTTTTGTTATTATTTTTTATAGACAAAAGTGTTATATTTTGGGGGTTTTTATGGAGAAGTTAAAAACTTATTTGGAACTTATTAGGGTCAAAAACTGTATAACTGCGTCTATTGGTGGAATTATAGGTTATTTAATCTCATCAAACTTTGAGATTGATGTTTTAAAATGTATTTTGGTATTTTTTGTTGTATTTTTTGTTTGTGCCTATGGGAATGTAATAAACGATATTTTTGATATTGAGATAGATAAGATAAATAAACCGTTTCGTCCTTTACCATCTGGAAAAATTAAGTTAAATGAGGCAAAAATATTCTCAGTCATCTTGTTAATTTTTGGCTTAACTCTATCAATATTTATAAATGTGTATGCATTGATTATAGCTTTTATTAATGCCATCTTCCTCTACCTGTATGCAAAAAAATACAAAAAGTATAAACCAATTGGAAATTTTATTATTGGCTATTTAACTGGTTCTGTATTTCTATTTGGTGGGGTTGCTGGAAAAAATGTTATGCCAGTTATTATATTGTTTTTATGCTCTCTGCTTTCAATTTGGGGTAGGGAAATAGTTAAGGATTTTGAAGACATAGAAGGGGATAAAAGAGAGGGCGTTATTTCACTACCAATGAAATATGGTAAAAAATCTTTATACTTTGCCACATTTTTGGTTGTTTTAGCGATTATATTAAGCCCCTTTCCCTACATTTTGAAAATATTTGGAGTAGGATATTTAATTTCGATAGTAATATGTGATATTTTATTTGTCTATGCTATGGTTTTATTATTAAAGAGTCCAAATAAAGAAACTGCTTCAAAGGTTTCAAAATTTTTAAAAATTATAATGAACATTGTTCTTTTGGCATTTATTGTTGGGACTATAAAATTATAAAAATATCTATTAAAATAAAAAAGTAAGGAGATAATAGAAGTTTGGTGAAAAAGATGTTTCCAGGAAAAGTAAATCCAAGAATGTTGAAAAAAATGCAAAAGATGATGAAAGATTTTGGAATGGAAACTGAGGACTTAGATGTTAGGAAGGTAATATTTGTATTTGATGATGAAGAATGGATATTTGAAGAGCCAAAGGTTCAAGTTATGGATATCTTAGGGGTTAAAACCTACTCAATAACAGGAAAACCAAAGAAGATTAAAAAAGAAAAAGTAGAAGAAGAGGAAGAAGTTATGGTTGAGATAACAGAGGATGATGTTGAGTTGGTAGCTAAGCAGTGCAATGTTTCAAAGGAAGAGGCAAGAAAGGCATTAGAAGAGTGTAATGGGGATATCGCTGAAGCAATATTAAAATTAGAAGAAGAAAGAGGAAATAATTAAATTGGAATATAAATTCCTCTATCTTTTAGCTTTTTTAAGCATTTTTTGCAATATTTCCAATCCTTTAAATCCACATCGATAATTGAATTTGAAAAGCTCATAACACATCTTCTATTTTCGCAATGTGTTAATCCTAAAACATGTCCTATTTCATGCATTGCCTCTTTTAAAGCTCTAATTTTTAAGATATCTTTATTTGGTGGCAACCCATAAAATTCAGGTCTTAATCTTGCCAGTGATATCAAAGCTCTTTTTCCAAATAACTCTGCCTCTCCAAACACAAAATTTAAATTATCAGCGTAGATATCAACATCTGTAACACCCAAAACTATATCACATACTTTTGGAAGTGATTTTAAAATTAAGGTTGAACTGAATTGCCCCCTACTAAAATTGTAAGCATAAATTGGAGTATCAATTTTAGGAAGTATTTCACAAGCTCCAAAGACATCATTAAGTTTTTTCTTTAAAAATTTTAAAATCTCATCATCGACATCTCCAACGGGTTGAATACAAATTCTCATAACCACCACCAATAAAAAATAGTTGATAGTTAATTATGTATAGAGTTACATTATAAGTTTAAATGAAAAATGTTTTGGTGATAGCATGGTAAAGCTAACTGAGGATATGGTTAAATCCTTAGAAAATGAAATAGTGTTTTTAGCTACAGCTTCAAAAGATGGAATTCCAAATGTTTCAGCAATGAGGGCAGTTAAAGTTTTAGATGCTGAGAAAGGAATTGTATTAATATCTGATAATTATATGAACAAAACTCTAAAAAATATCTTAGAAAATCCCAAAGTTGCTTTAACAACTGCAAACTGCAAAGATGTGCCTTATCAATATAAGGGAACTGCTGAATATCATACAGAGGGAGAGTATTTAAAAATGGCTGAGGAGGTTGATAAATCATTAAAACCAGATTTAAAACCAAAAGGAGCTGTTGTTATAAAAATAACTGAAATCTACAACTTAAAATCTGGGCCAGATGCTGGTAAGTTAATAGCTAA
>JBDOKN010000156.1:0-4535 GCA_039833665.1 Methanocaldococcus sp. | reverse complement strand
TTCATTAATAAATTTTATTCACTTTTGAAAAAGAACTATAAGTCAAGGGTGAAAAAATGAGATATGTTGCTTATAAAATCTATCCAGAAGAGTTTTTAAATAATGAGGTCGTTGATAATGCCCTAATTATTGAGGGGAGAAAGGTAAGGAGAGTTAGAATCTTAGGAAAAGTTGAGAATATAAACGTTGGAAATATCATATCTTTTTATGTGGATGGAGTTAACGTCAGATACTTTGAAGACAAGCCAGTTTATATTGAAGAGGGAGATGTAGTTGATGTCATTGGAAGACCAAGAACTTACGATGGAGAGAAATATATCATGGCTGAAATTATTAGAAAAAGAGATGAAAGATGGATAAAACTTAGAGATTTAGAGATTATAAAGACAAGAAAGTATTTATTAGAGAGGGCTGAACCTTATGAAGAGGACTTAGAAGAAGAAATTTATACTGAGATTTTAAATCCTGATATTATAAAAGATAAAATTTTAGTCCTCATTGAGAAAGTTGGTGAGATTACATTTGAAGAACTTGCTGGAATGGTCAATATCCCGGAAGAAGATTTAGAAAAATATTTATCTGAGTTAAAAGAATCAGGAGACATATTTGAACCAAGCCCTGGTGTCTATAAAGTGTTGTAATTAGGAGGTGGAAGATTGTTATTGGAAGAGACATTAAAATCATGTCCAATTGTTAAAAGGGGGAAGTATCATTATTTTATTCATCCAATAAGTGATGGAGTTCCAATTGTTGAACCAAAGTTGTTAAGAGAGGTAGCAATGAGAATAATAAAGATAGGGAATTTTGAGGATGTTGATAAGTTAGTTACAGCTGAAGCAATGGGTATTCCTTTGGTAACTACCCTCTCTTTATACACTGACATACCTTACGTGATTATGAGGAAAAGGGAATATAAATTGCCAGGGGAAATTCCTGTCTTCCAGACAACTGGTTATAGTAAAGGACAACTTTATTTAAATGGGATAGAAAAGGGAGATAAAGTTGTTATCATAGATGATGTTATCTCCACCGGAGGGACGATGATAGCAATAATAAATGCTCTAAAAAGGGCTGGGGCTGAAATAAAGGATATCATCTGCGTAATTGAAAGAGGAAATGGCAAAAAATTAGTGGAAGAAAAAACCGGCTATAAGATAAAGACCTTAGTTAAGATTGATGTCGTTGATGGAAAGGTTGTTATTTTATAATTAGGATGATGAATATGGAAGAGTCCTTAAAATCCCTATTAAAATCCTTTTTTGAAGAGCTAATAAAAAAGCTTTTGAAATAAAATCTATTTGTAAGAAAAATCCCAACCAATACAACAATGGGCTTTTATTTGGATATTATATCATCTTAGATACTTTTAGGGATGAAGCTATAAGCCTTGGTTTTGATATTAAAGAATTATCTCTTAATATTGATTTTGAGAAGGAGTTAATGAGAATTATTGAAGAAGATACTTTAGAGTTTCCAAAAACAGAGATTGATAATGAATCATTAACTTATTATTTAAAAGACAGTTTAATGATTTTGGAGGATTACATTGGTGATTATTTAGATGCAGATGATGAATTCAGTAGAGGAGTTTTAAAGGCGTTTAGAGAGATGGTTATTTTATTTAAAAGATTTTGGAGAAAAGTATAAAATAATCAATTACTTAAATTTAAATTCAATAAAACAGAAAATTGGTGATAGTTTGGATATAAAGGAGATTAAGCCAACAAAAATTATCTGCGTTGGTTTAAACTACATAGACCATGCAAAAGAACTTAACATGGAAATTCCAGAGTATCCAATAATATTTTTAAAACCAACTTCTGCAATTATCTACAACGAAGATTATATAATAAAGCCAAAAATATCAAAGAGAGTTGATTATGAGGTTGAATTAGCCATAGTTATTGGAAAAAAAGGAAAAAATATCAAAAAAGATGAAGCAGATGATTATATAATGGGATACACAATTTTAAATGATGTAACCGCAAGGGACTTACAACAGAAAGATGGGCAATGGACAAGGGCTAAATCTTTTGACACATTCTGTCCAATAGGGCCGAGAATAGTTAAAGATATAGACCCAATGAACTTAAATATTGAATGCAGAGTCAATGGAGAGATAAAGCAGAAATCAAACACAAAAAATATGATTTTCAATGTTTATGAGTTGGTTGAGTTTGTTTCTTCAATAATGACACTCTATCCTGGAGATATTATCTCTACTGGAACCCCTCCGGGTGTTGGTGAATTAAAAGCCGGAGATGTTGTGGAGTGTGAGATTGAAGGTATTGGGATTTTAAGGAACTATGTTAAAGACGAGGAATAAATTAAGAGGCATTGCCGAGCGAAGCGAGGCAATGCATCCTGGGTATCCCAATAGGGCGAAGCCCTATGGTGGGAGATTGAGGGAATAGGAGTTTTAAGGAACTATGTTAAAGACGAAGAATAAATTAAGAGGGCATTATTTTGGGAAAGTAATTTGATGGAGCTATTAGATTGTCCAAGAGAGTTGGGGCATTTCTATTATTTGGATAATAAGGCATTAGATGAAGCTATTGAGTATTGGAAATCATGCAATAAATTATGTAGTAAATGCAATAGATGTGGTTGTGTTGGAATTATGATTTGCTGTTAGAGGGCTTTTTGTTGATGACATTGAGATATTCAAAGAGAAGATTTTAAATAAGTTGGAGGAGTTAGCTAAGAGCTATAATATAAATGCTGATTGGGCATTTATTAGAGTTCTGCCGGGGAGTGATGACATCATCAATATTGGAGTTAGAGAGCTTTATAATATTTGCAGAGAGGAATATAAATCTAAAAAGCCAAGACCTGACTTGATTAGCTTAAAGTTTTAGATTTATTGGCAATTAGAGAAATATTAAATGAAATTAAAACATGAAAGGGATGATAAATATGGGATTTGACATAAAGAAGGTTTTAGAGTTGGCAGATGAGGATTTTGAAAAGGCATGGAGAGAGACAAAAGCATTGATAAAAGATAAACACATTGACAATAAATATCCAAGATTAAAACCTATCTATGGAAAGCCACATCCAGTAATGGAGACGATAGAACGATTAAGGCAGGCATATCTAAGAATGGGATTTGAGGAGATGATTAACCCAGTTATCGTTGATGAGGTAGAGATTTATAAACAATTCGGCCCTGAAGCAATGGCTGTGTTAGATAGATGCTTTTACTTGGCTGGACTGCCAAGGCCTGATGTGGGTTTAGGAAATGAGAAGGTTGAGATTATAAAAAATTTAGGCGTAGATGTAGATGAGGAGAAGAAGGAGAGATTGAGAGAAGTTCTCCATTTATACAAAAAAGGGGCTATAGATGGAGATGATTTGGTCTTTGAAATTGCAAAAGCTTTAAATGTAAGTAATGAAATTGGGTTAAAGGTTTTAGAAACTGCATTTCCTGAATTTAAAGATTTGAAGCCAGAGGCAACAACCTTAACATTAAGAAGCCACATGACATCTGGATGGTTTATAACTCTAAGCAATTTAATAAAAAAGAGAAAACTACCCTTAAAGTTATTCTCCATAGACAGATGTTTTAGGAGGGAACAGAGGGAGGATAGAAGTCATTTGATGAGTTATCATTCCGCATCTTGTGTAGTTGTTGGTGAAGATGTCAGTGTAGATGATGGAAAGGTAGTTGCCGAAGGTTTGTTAGAGCAGTTTGGATTTACAAAATTCAAGTTTAAGCCAGATGAGAAAAAAAGCAAATATTATACACCAGAAACTCAGACGGAGGTTTATGCATATCATCCAAAGTTGGGAGAGTGGATTGAAGTTGCTACATTTGGAGTTTATTCACCAATTGCTTTAGCTAAGTATGGCATAGATGTGCCAGTTATGAATCTTGGCTTAGGGGTTGAGAGATTGGCAATGATAATTTATGGCTATGAAGATGTTAGGGCAATGGTTTATCCTCAATTTTATGAACATAGGTTGCATGATAGAGATATAGCTGGGATGATAAGAGTTGATAAAGTTCCTGTATTGGATGAGCTTTATAACTTTGCAAATGAGCTTATTGATGTTTGTATAGCAAATAAAGATAAGGAAAGCCCATGCTCTGTTGAGGTTAAAAGAGAATTTAACTTCAATGGGGAGAAAAGAATAATTAAGGTAGAGATATTTGAGAATGAACCAAATAAAAAGCTTTTAGGACCTTCAATATTAAATGAGGTCTATGTTTATGATGGAAATATCTATGGTATTCCACCAACATTTGAAGGAATTAAAGAGGAATACATCCCAATCTTAAAGAAAGCTAAGGAGGAAGGGGTTTCTACAAACATCAGATATATAGATGGGATTATCTATAAGCTGGTGGCTAAGATTGAAGAGAGCTTATTATCAAATGTGGATGAATTTAAGTTTAGAGTCCCAATAGTTAGGAGCTTAAGCGACATAAATCTAAAAATTGATGAATTGGCTTTAAAACAGATAATGGGGGAAAATAAGGTTATAGATGTTAGAGGTCCAGTTTTCTTAAATGCAAAAGTTGAGATAAAATA
>JBDOKN010000155.1:0-2384 GCA_039833665.1 Methanocaldococcus sp. | reverse complement strand
AAAAATTTTTTAATTTTTTATTCATCATAAACTTTTATTCCCCATTTTGTTCTAATCTCCTTAAATTTCTCTTTTAATTTTTTAGTTATTTCCCCAACTTTTCTGTTGTTTATAACCCTACCATCTATCTCAAAAACAGGCACTATCTCAGCGGCTGTTCCTGTGATAAAGAGTTCATCAGCAGTGTATAAATCGTGGAGAGTTAATGGTTCCTCAACAACTTCAATTCCCTCTTCCTTGGCTAATTTTATAACAACATCTCTTGTAATTCCTTTTAAGATACTTTGATAAATCGGAGGCGTTTTTAAAACCCCATTTTTAACTACAAATATATTATCTCCTGTTCCTTCAACAACAAAACCCTTATCATCCAATAAAAATGCTTCATCAACACCAGCATAATTTGCCTGAATCTTTGCCAATATACTGTTTAAGTAGTTAAGGGACTTAACAGCTGGATTTAAAACATCTACTGGCAACCTTCTGACTGATGTAGTTATAACTCTAATCCCATCTTCTCCCAACAAAGGAGGCATAGGAATAGCTATACAAAAAATAGTTGGTTCTTTACACTTTCTTGGGTCTAACCCTAAATCACCAACTCCTCTCGTAACAACCAACCTTATATATGCATCTCTCAAATTATTAACTCTCAATGTCTCTAAAACAACATCAATCATCTCTTCCTTTGTTAGTGGGATATCTATGCAGAGGGACTTTGCTGAATCATACAACCTATCTATATGCTCCTTTAACATAAAAACAACGCCATCATAAGCTCTAATTCCTTCAAAAATTCCATCTCCATACAATAAACCGTGGTCAAACACAGAAACCTTTGCATCTTTTTCATCAACAAACTTTCCATTTAGGTAGATTTTCATAACCTCACCTTTATTAAATTGTCAAAATAAAAATAAAATGAATATTTAATATATAAAATTGTCTATCTACAAACAGATAAAAAAAGATAAAATTAAAATTTATTTGTTTAGTTTATTCGCTTTTTCTAATTCATCCTTTTTTAGCTCTTCTTCAATCTCTTCCTCTTTTATCCTCTCCCCAGTAATCATATAAACTACTCTATCCCCTATTGATGCAACGATGTTTCCGCTCCTCTCTAAATACTTCCCAGCAAATATTATTTCAGTATAAAGGGTTAGATTTTTAGGGTCTTCAATGATTTTACTAATCATACTTCTATATAACTGCTCATACAAATCATCTAATCTTCTGTCCATATTATAAACATCCCTTGCTAAATTCTCATCTCTTGTTTTAAATGCAATCATTGCGTTTTTTAACATTGTTATTAGGTAATCTTTCATAACAATCAAAAGCTCATTTTTTCTATTTCCTTCAACATTTGATTTTAACAAAATTTTGCAAATCTTTGATGCATTATCTCCAACCTTCTCTAACTTTGAAGATATTTTAATAGCCGTCATTAACTCCCTTAAATCTCCTGAAACTGGCTGATATAAAGCAATTGCTTTAATACATTTTTCTTCAATTTTCATTTCCATTAAATCAATGGCAGTGTCTCTCTTTCTAACTTGTTTAGCTAACTCTTTATCACTTTCAATAAATGCCTTAATTGCATTTTCAGTTTGGTCTGCACAAAGTTCAGACATCTCTATTAAATCGTTTTCAACCTCTTTAAGTATCTCTTCAAACTTTTTTGGCATATTTTTCACCTATCATTTTATTACCTGTAACTAAAAAATATATTTCTTTCCTAAAATCATTTGCGGAATTTTCACATCTCTCCAAATATTTTCCCACATTAGTCAATTCATTCACAATAGCAACATTATAGTTTTTGCAAAACATTTTGAAATATATAAGGTATATATGAACGCCCTAAATAGGGGGCGTTCAAATTTTCATTTTTAATTTTAATAACTTTTGCAAAAACTATAAATACATCTTCAAAAATCTTTCTTGCTAAGTATCTTTGAAACTCTTCATAAAATATCTTTTCAATTTTCTTGTGTAGTTTATATATTTCATCAATTTTATTTATATCCTCATTTATGTAAGAAGAAATAGTCAATAAAATTATCTCCTCAGTTAAAGAAGCCATTCTTTTTATGTATTTGTCATTTCTATCAAAGTTAAATTTTGAGCTTAATAGAACTAAGCTTATTTTTACAGCACATTCTTCAATCTTCTCCAACATTGAACACAACTTTATAATTGTTAATAATTTCCTTAAATCCTTTGAGACAGGTCTATATAGGCATAGAGCTTTTACTGCATACATCTCTAATGATTCTAAATTATTGATTACTTCATCATTTTTTGATGCTACCATATTACAAAGTTCTTTCTTGCTTGAACAGTAGCCCTCAACACTAAGATTCAAATTTTTTACAACAACA
>JBDOKN010000154.1:0-2055 GCA_039833665.1 Methanocaldococcus sp. | reverse complement strand
TATAAACCCCAAGTTAGAACTCCAACTTTCCCTCTCCATGTAACCCACACCATTTTGTTGCTTTCATACTCCTATTTTTATATTGTTTTGGAGTTAATTATTTAATTATTATTTGGGATAACATACTTTTATGAAAACTTGGAGGGGGAATATGAAAAAAATTCTGGCATTGCTATTAATAACCTTTCTTTTAAATTCTGCATCTGCATTAATTATAAAAGCTCCAGCAGTGTCTTTGACAGACAAGGGATACATAGGAGTTCCAATAAACATCCAAATTAATGTTACAAAAGGAGATGGTCATGTGTTTATGGATACTATGCCTTTAACCGAATTAGACATGCAAGGTTCTGCGAGAATTGCTGCGAAGGTTGCTGGGGAAGTTACTGGAAAAGATATGAACAAATATAACACATATATTGTTGTTAGGAGTGATGTGCCAGTTGTTGGGGGGCCATCAGCAGGAGGAACGATGACTATTGGAATTATCTGCGAGTTGATGAACTGGAGTTTAAATAAACATGTTATGATGACAGGAACTATAAATCCGGATGGTAGTATAGGACCTGTTGGAGGAATATTGGAAAAGATAGAAGCGGCTAAGAAAGCAAACTGCACGATTATGTTAATTCCAAAAGGGCAGAGATATGTTGATTTAAATGGCAACAAAGTTGATGCAGTAGAGTTTGGTAAAAAATTGGGAGTTAAGGTTATAGAGGTTGGGAGCATTTATGAGGCACTTCCCTATTTTACAGGTAAAAAAATAGTGATGAAGGAATATTCAGAAAATCCTACTATTGAAAAGAAATATAAAAATATAATGAAAAAGTTGAGTGAAAATGTTTTAAAAACAGCTAATGAAAAATATGAAAACCTATCTAAAAAGTTAAGTATTAGTTATGTTGGATATGGATATCAAAAAGTCCTATTAAACGATTTAACAAATTCAAAGACCCTATTGGAAAGAGCTAACGATGAATATCTAAAAAACAAGTATTACTCTGCAACATGCTCTGCATTTAATGCATTAATTAAACTTGAAACTATTGAACACACTTTAAAATACTTAACTGGGGAGGAGGATGTTAAAACTTTCTTAACTGATGTCCAGGATAAAATTAACTATGATAAGAAAATCGTTTATTCAAAAAATATAACTACTAACAACTTTGAAGAGATATTGGCAGGGAGAATGAGAATTGCCGAAGCAGAAGAACTTTTAGACAATGCATGGAAATCTTACTATTTGGGAGATTACGATGAGGCAATAAAGTATGGTAGCTTTGCAAAGATGAGAGGGGATAGTGCAGTATGGTGGGTCTCTTTAAAAGAAGCTGATAATAATAGTAAGATAATAAATGAATCTAAATTAAAGCCATTAGCTCAGCAGTATTTAGATAATGCAGAAACAATTTCAACCTATGTAGAGACATTATTTCCTAATCTACCAACTGATGAGCTTGAAAATGGTTTAAACTCAGCAAAAAAGGCATATAAATCTGGGGATTATTTGTTGGCAATAGCTAAGAGTATAGATACCTGCGTAAAATCGGAGATTCCATTAGTTATGTTTGGAGACATTGAGTATTCCAAAAAATATGCAAGAAATAAAATAAACTTAGCTGAAAACTTGGGAATAACTCCAATCTCAGCCCTAAGTTATTATGAATATGGAAGTAGCTTAAATGACACAATTTCTAAAGTTATGTATTATAAGTATAGCTCTTACTATGCTCAAATGGACATAGATGTGGTAAAAGAGTTAAATAAAAATAACAATAACATAAAAAATATTAGTGGCGAGATTAACATAGTTGCTAACGAGGACGTTAATGGTGAAGAGATAACAGCCAAAGAAAATAATGTTGGAGTAATAATCTCTGCAGTAATTGGTGGGCTAATAGGATTTGCAGGAGGATACTTTGCAAGAAGAGCTTCTGCTTAAATAATTTTTATTTTATTGGTGAGAAAAGTGGTAGAGCAAAATTTACAAAAAAATAATAAAAAATTAGCTAAAAATGTATATTTATTAGGATTTACAAGCTTTTTGAATGA
>JBDOKN010000153.1:0-5358 GCA_039833665.1 Methanocaldococcus sp. | reverse complement strand
ACCTTAGCCATGTTTATTATTGGAACTATTGCGGGAGTTGGGCTAATTCCCATTCTCTTCTGGAAATCTGTTTGCTCTTGGAAAGTTCCACTATTAACCAAAACAACTCCTCTATAAATTCCATAACCGTTGATGTGTATATGTCCAGTGTGTAAAATATCAATATCCCTATCAATAACTAAATAATCTTTATGTTCTGGAGCTATAGGGCATCTCCCCCCATAAGTAGGGCAAAGCAATCTTCTTTTTATCAATTCCCTCATGATAGTTACTGGATTTTCATAGCTTGCAGTTCTTACCTGCCCAACTAAGTCGTCAAAGCTTCTACCGTGATATAAGAGGGTATCAAAGCCATGGATGTTGAGAGTGCACGGATTTCCTACAAAATAGATGTTATCCCTATTAAATAACTTAGTTATTTTTTCTGGCAATTTTGGTTGTGGCTCTGCTGGTCTAACAGCATCGTGGTTTCCTGGGGAGATGATTATACTTATATGCTCTGGAATTTGCTCTAAATACATCGCTATCTCTTTATACTGCTCAATAATATCTACCTCATACAAATCCTCTTCCTGTCCAGGATAAACACCAACTCCATCAACTAAATCCCCAGCTATGCAGATATATTTTAATCTGCTGACAACCTTTTCCTCTAATTCATTATCAACATCTCCATTTAAAAATCTAATGAATTTTTCAAACTCTTTATGCAAAAACTCCTTACTTCCAACGTGAATATCTGATAAGAAAGCCATATATATTTCTTCATCTATTCTCTTTGGTTCTTTTGGCGGTAGTGCTGGCCTTATAATCTCATCAACATATATTGAGCTCCCTGATTTGCTAACAGTCCCAAGAGCCCCAATAACTTCATCTAACAAAATATCGTCAGGTAGTTTTCCAGCTTCAATTTTTTCTTTTGGTAAAATCAGTGTTATCTCATCATCAGTATCTTCTATTCTAACTATTAGATTCCCATTTCTTGCAGTATCAACATCACTAACAATTCCTACGACAAAAATGTCTTTCTGCCCTTTCATTTTCTTTATATCTCTTAGAGGATAACCTTTTCTCTGAGCTTTTCTCTCAATAAAAATTTTTAATCTTTCAAACCTATCTTTAAAGTATTTTACAAAATCATCAATAGTTCCTGTGCATGTGGATTTTCCAGAAACATCTGAATCCTCGTAAATCTCAATTATAGCATCTATGTCCTTAGATATCCATTTTATTCTACTATTTACGCTCTCTTTTATTTTTGTTATTTTTTCATACCTTTTAAATCTTTCAGCATCAAAATCTTCTTTTTTCTCTTCTTTGGAAATTAGTTGTTTTAATTTCTCTTCAACATCTTCCTCAGATTTTTTTACAAATTGTTCTTTTTCTTCTTTCTTAACAAATTCTATTTTTTCTTTTTCTATTTTCTTTTCAGTTTCTTTTTCAATCTCTTCTTTTACTTCTTCATGTTTTTCTTCTACTTTTTCTCCAGTGTAGTAAAATATAAAATCAAAATCCTTATATTCATCTATTATTTCATCCAAATCTTTTTGTAAAATAATTTCTAAGAACTTTTCATCTAACAAAATAAAAGCGTCGTTATATTTTTTAAACTCTTTAATTTTTTCAATTAAATTGTTAATTTTTCCTTTATCAAAATTTTTTAGCTTTTCATAAACAGTCGGTGATAATAAAACCTCTAAATCTAAAAATTTATTTATTATCTCCATTTTTATCCTCCTTCTTCATCTTCTTAAATTTCTCTTTATTCAAATGTTTATTTATGTTATAGCAGAGGTAATCCAATGGGTGAATGATAAATTTCTTCCTACATAATTCATCTGGCTTACAGTAATAGCTCAAACCTTTCCCGCCATCATTTTGCCAGTTTTTGCAGTATTCACAGTGAGTTAATCTCCCATGTCCAACCTTATAGCCAATATTGTGCATAATATAATACCTTGTCTTCTTCTCATCAAAGTCCTCAACATTTTTAAACAACATCTCAACAAGTTCATCTATAAATTTCTCAATCTCTTCTTCAGATGCAATATCTGTAGCTGAAACATTAATTAAATTACCATTTTTGTCTAAAGGTCTTAAATTGGGATTAAATTTAGCACAAAACCAATATACAACAAAACTTCTCCTTGCGTAATGTGAAGGAGAGCCACCACTTAAAATATCGTTTAAAATCCCCCTAATGCACGGAGGATGCCACTCTAATGGGATGTTTCCTTTAAAGTTTAGTGCTTTTATACCTTCAATATGTTCATATTTAATTTTATCTTTTAGATAGTTTTTAATTTCATTTAATAACTCTTTTATTATATCTTCATCTGGTAGTTTTACCTGTTTAGCCATATCTCCAAGTTTTTTTAGCTCAACTCTAACAAATTCCCTTGCATAAATATCCTTGACCTCTGTTATATCCACATAGCCATTCTCTAAATCCAACCTCTCCAAGTGTAAATCGTTGTTCCTTGACCTTGAAGCAGTTTTTATAAACGCCCATACAGAGATTTTATTTGGTAGGTTTTTAATTACTTCTAATTTTTTTATTTCGGCATATTTTCTTACAAAGGCATTAAAATATGGAGTGTGAGATAATAAGATGATTAGAAGATAGTCAATTAGGGCATTCAACTTATCTCTCTCTATTCTTTCAAATCTTAAAAAATTTCTTAAATCTGTTTCATATTCTTTATTTCCTTCAAAGATATACTTTAACTTAGATAATATTAGCAATTCATAATCCTTCAAAGCTTTTAAAAAGTCAATGTCTTTAAATTCATCTAAATACTCTAAAAGCATAACAATCACGTATTTTTAATGCTATTTTCAGATTCAATAACAGCTTTAATGTGTGGATAAGCTAATTTAACATCGTTCTCTTTATCAACCATATTTAAAATTCTTTTATGGATTTCAGTTCTTACTGCTGCTTTTTCATAGACATTTACCAAATAAAATGCCTTTACATAAAAAGAACTCCTTGTTATTCCTACTCTTACTAATGGTTTGTCAGACAACTTCCTTGAAATAAGGTATCTCCTTTTAGACCACTTTTTATATAACTCCTTCATCAAATCTCCAACAACTTCATTTACAGATTCAAAAACGATTTTTTCAGCTTTTTCTATGTTGCTGTTGTATGTAAAATGGACAATAATACAATCCCAAATATAAGGGGTGCCTTTTGTGAGATTTTCTATTGAAGATGTAAATATATAAGAATTTGGGACAATTAAGACCCTTCCTGTTGGTTCAAAATTATCTGTTGTTAATTCACTTAGATATATATGTTGAGTGTCTATATCAAACACATCTCCAGCTCCAATGCCTTTTATAAAAATTCTATCCCCTATTTTTATTGTTCTTGTATATAATATTATAATCCAACCAGCAAAGTTTAAAATTGGCTTTTGTAAAGCGTAGGTTATAGCAGCCCCAATCAAACCAACCGAAACAACTAACGATGATACGTTTTGATAGAGGACTCCAAAAATCATCAAGGCAACGCAGAGATATACAAAATATTTAAAAATATAATTTAGAGTTAAATATTCTCCAGCTTTTTCAGACCTCTTCCTTGCATACTTTTTAAAAATTTCAGATGCAATATCCACGACAATAAGCCCAGATAGTATAATAACGGCAATAACCATTATTTGATTTTGATACTTAATTAATAATCTAAGATACTCATTCAAATTAACGATGGATATGATGCTATGCAACAATATAATCAATAGTAATACCTTTATCCCTAATTTTAACTTGTTATCAACCATAAACAAAAACCTCAACGGTGATTTTATTGTTATTAAAAAGCCAATTTCTATATGGAGAAGATTATGAACTAAGAAAAGGAATTTTGATAATTGAAGAAGGCGTAATAAAAGGTTTCACAAATGAGCATAGTAGTGAGGTTGTTGAGTTTAAAGGATTAATTATCCCTCCATTAATAAATGCCCACACACACATAGCTGATAATAGTATAAAGGATATAGGTATTAATAAAACTTTGGATGAGTTGGTGAAACCTCCAAATGGTTTAAAGCATAGATATTTAGCTGAGTGTAGTGATGATATATTAGTTGAGGGAATGAAACTTGGTTTAGAAGATATGAAAGAGCATGGAATAAGATATTTTTGTGATTTTAGGGAAAATGGGGTTAAAGGGATTAACTTATTAAATAAAGCTTTAAAATCTTACAATTATCCAAAGGCAATAATCTTGGGAAGACCTACTAAGATGGACAATAATGAAGTTAAAGAGGTTTTAAAAATCTCAAATGGTTTAGGGCTGAGTGGGGCTAATGAGTTTGAAGATGATGAACTAAAATTAATTTTTAGAATTTTTAGAGGATTTAAAGAGAAGAATGATAAAAAATTATTTGCCATTCATATAGCTGAGCATAAAGGGGCCGTGAAATACAGCTTAAATAAATACGGTATGACAGAGATTGAGAGATTAATAAATTTAAAAATAAAACCAGATTTTATTGTTCATGGAACTCATCTCACAAATAATGATTTAGAGTTATTAAAAGAGAATAACATCCCAGTAGTTGCTTGTGTAAGGGCTAATCTATCATTTAACGTAGGAATGCCAAAGTTGAATGAGCTTAACGATAACTTATTGGTTGGAATTGGGACAGATAACTTCATGGCGAACTCTCCTTCAATATTTAAGGAGATGGATTTTATTTATAAACTCTACCACATAGAACCAAAGAATATTTTTAGAATGGCAACAATAAACAACGCAAAGATTTTAAAGCTTGAGAATGTTGGTTTGATAGAGGAGGGCTTTAAAGCTGTCTTTACCTTCATAAAACCAACAAATGCTATATTGTTTTCTAAAAATATTGTTGCTTCAATTGTTACAAGATGTGAAAAAGGAGATGTCGTAGATTTTAGCTTAATGGAAAATGAAGAATAAGACATTTATAGAATATTTGTTTATAGCTTATTATTAAGGTTTTAGGATTTTCAATTTTGTTAATTGGTTTATGGATTGTCTTGTTGAATATATTTGGAATTTAGAGATGAGAGTATTTAGGAGTTATTTGTTTGTTTAGATGTTTTAAATTTGATTTCTAAGGATTTGTTAATTTGATTATTTAGAATATTTAACTTAATTAAACTATTTAGATTTTTAAAAATTAGGATTAAATAATTATTTAAATAAAATTTCTCCAACTAATAAATTAAATTTTTAAATTTAGAAAGATAAAAATGATTAGTTTTAGTAAAGAGAGAAAGGTTTAAATACCAAAGGGCTTATATTATAAAGTAGTTATTTGCCCTTAGAAAAATATGGTGTAGAAAAGCTTAAATATTAGGAGAGTTGAA
>JBDOKN010000152.1:0-3407 GCA_039833665.1 Methanocaldococcus sp. | reverse complement strand
CAACAACCACATAAACAAACAGTTTGTGATATCCTATTAGATACCTTAGAGGAGATTGATTTTTTAGCTAAAAAGAAAATAATTTATAGCGGAGGAAGAACAGATAAAGGCGTCTCTGCCTTAGGCAACTTTGTAGTTGTGGAGTTAAAAAAAGAGCCAATCCTCTCATATATAAATGCAAAGTTAAAGGATAAAGGCATTTGGGTTTTAGGATATAGGGAGATTGATGAAATCCCACAAGTAAAATATAGACATTATAGGTATATCCTCCCAAACATTGGTTATGATGTAAATGCCATGAAAGAAGGGGCTAAGAAGATGATTGGAACTCACTCCTTTCACAACCTATCAAAGAGAGATAGGACAAAAGAAAAAAGTCCAATAAGAACAATCTATGATATAAAAATCTCTGAAAATGAGTTTTATTTAATTATAGACATCATTGGAGAGAGTTTTTTATGGAACATGGTTAGGAAGATTGTTGGAGCATTGGATTTAGTAGGAAGAGGAAAAAAGCCAGTTGAATGGATTGATAAATTATTAGATGAGAATTATAGGGAAGGAGTCCCAACATTCCCACCAGATGGGTTAATTTTAGTTGAGGCAAAAGTAGATGTTGATTATATATACGATAATTACTCAATAAGAAAATTCAAAGAATATTGGGAGGAGTTCTTTAAATTGCAAGTTATGAAAATAGGAATAGCAAAAACAGTTTTAGATTTTATTTAAAGTGTGCCCCGGGGGAGCAAAGGGGACTCATCGCCTGCCGGATTGTCGCTCATCCCCCGCGGTTTCCCGGGGCATATTTTTATAAACAACATTTGATAAATTAACATTATATTATTTAATATTATTTTATTAGCCCAAATTTAAATTTTTTGCTCAATAACTATTATAGGATGATAGAAATGAAAAAATATATTGTAAGTATTGGGGTCGATATTTCCAATAACGATGTAAAAACGAATCCCGAAGTTAATAAGTTAGTGAATAAAGAGGTTAGAGAGAGATTATCAAAATTAGGAATAAAATCATGTATATCAAATATAACAGGGGATGATATAGTTATAACTTCTTTTGTTCCAGAACATTTAATTGAAAAAAATAATAAAATAATCTTTGAAATCTTAAATAAATATGCCGAGGGCTTTGACGATTTAAATGGTATATCTAAGGATAAAGATAAAGCTGGGGAGGGGTTATCTTATGCAATAGCCGAAGCAGTATCGGATTATGGAGATGCAATAATAGTGGCTTTTGATACTTATGGGGGGGAAAGTTTTGTGGATGACATGGCGTTGTTTGTAAAAGAAATTGGTAAAAAGTTTGGCTATGATGTTGGCTGTTCTGTTTCTAATGAAGCGGTTAAAATTCCCGGAGTTGGTTATACAGGAGCTGAGAGCGATGACCCAGTTGTTGTTATAACAGTTGAAGAGCTTGATGATATTAAAAAATTATCTGGATTAATTTATGGTGGATTATTGAGCTTCGATAATCTATATTTTGTTAAAAATGGGGAGGGGATTAATATTTTACCTCCTGGTGTTATATATACTATGAGTGCATTTTTAAATGGGAATATTATAGATTTATATGAGGGAATTAAGAGGAGGATTAAATTCTAAATGTGAGAATATGGATTTCCAATATTTTATATTGGCATTTACATCAATATTTTCAATTTTAAACCCATTTGGTGCTGTTCCTGTGTTTATAAGTTTAACTGAATCATATCCAAGAAAGGAGAGGGACTTGGTAGCTAAAAGGACAGTTATTTATGCACTTGCCATATTATTGGCATTTACACTTTTTGGAGAGTGGATATTAAAATTTTTTGGTATATCGTTAGATGCGTTTAAAATTGCTGGGGGAATTTTATTATTGTTGATATCATTAGACATGGTTAGGGGTCAGCAGGAGGCAAAAATTCATAGAAAAGAGATAGAAGCAGCTTATGAAATTGATGAGATTGCATTAATGCCTTTGGCAACTCCTCTATTGGCTGGACCGGGTTCAATAACCGCCTGTATGGTGGCAATGGCTGAGGCATCAGACATTGGGGATAAGTTTTTAGTTATATTAGCCATATTCATATCACTTGGAATAACATACTTAACACTGCTTTCAGCTGAAAAACTTTTAGATAGAATTGGAAAACTTGGGATTAGAATATTAACAAGAATGATGGGTTTTATCCTTACTGCCATTGCCGTTCAGATGATAGTCAGTGGAATTAAAGGAGCTTTATTATAAAAAGAGGTGATTACTTTGAATATAAACTTAAATAAATATAAAAACTTAACAAGAAGCTTGTCAAGGGAATTTATTAACTTAAATCCAATACAGAGAGGAGGGATTTTACCAAAAGAAGCTAAGAAGGCAGTTTATGAGTATTGGGATGGTTACAGTGTATGTGATTATTGCCATGGGAGATTAGATGAAGTTACCAACCCACCAATAAAGGACTTTTTGGAAGATATTGCCAAGTTTTTAAATATGGACCGTGCAAGACCTACACACGGAGCAAGGGAAGGGAAGTTTATTGTTATGCATGCCATATGTAAAGAAGGAGATTATGTTGTATTAGATAAAAATGCCCACTACACAAGCTATGTCTCTGCTGAAAGAGCTAAGCTGAATATAGCAGAGGTTGGCTATGAAGAGGAATATCCAACCTACAAAATAAACTTAGATGGCTATAAGGAGGTTATAGACAACTTAGAAGATAAGGGAAAAAATGTTGGTTTAATTTTATTAACTCATGTAGATGGAGAGTATGGAAACTTAAACGATGCAAAAAAGGTTGGAAAGATAGCCAAAGAGAAAGGAATCCCATTCTTGTTGAATTGTGCATATACAGTTGGAAGGATGCCAGTTGATGGAAAGGAAGTTAAAGCTGACTTTATAGTTGCATCTGGACATAAGAGTATGGCTGCCTCTGCTCCTTGTGGAATATTAGCTTTTAATGAAGAATTTGCTGATAAGATAACAAAAACCTCACAAAGATTCCCAGTTAAAGAGGTTGAAATGCTTGGATGCACAAGTAGAGGGTTGCCAATAGTAACTTTAATGGCGAGCTTTCCTCATGTTGTTGAGAGAGTTAAAAAATGGGATGAAGAGATTAAAAAAACAAGATATGTGGTTAATGAGCTTGAAAAGATTGGTTTTAAACAATTAGGGATTAAGCCAAAAGAGCATGATTTAATCAAATTTGAAACTCCTATATTAGATGAGATTGCTAAGAAAGATAAGAGAAAGGGATTTTTCTTCTATGATGAGTTGAAGAAGAGAGGTATTGGAGGAATTAGGGCCGGAGTTACAAAGGAGATTAAGATGAGTGTCTATGGCTTGGAATGGGAGCAAGTGGAGTATGTTGTTAATGCAATAAAGGAGATTGTTGAGAG
>JBDOKN010000151.1:0-16005 GCA_039833665.1 Methanocaldococcus sp. | reverse complement strand
ATATTTTTCTTTTTTTAGTTAATCAAGGTTTAATGTTTAATATAGTTATAATTTGTTGAGGTGTTTTTAATGAAACTTAGGATGAAGCCAGAGGACTTTATAGTCGAAGAAATTGTTAATTTTAATAAAATAAAAGGAAATAAATGTTATCTCTACAAACTAACAAAGAGAAATATAGAGAGTTTGAAAGCATTTTCTTATATTGCAAAAAGATTTAAAATTCCATTAAGGGATATTGGATACTGTGGATTAAAGGATAGGCATGCTTTAACTACTCAATACATATCCATACCAAAAAAGTATGGAAAACTAAGCTTAGATGAACCAAATTTAAAGTTGGAGTTAGTTGGGGAGTCAAAATTTCTATTGCTTGGGGATTTAGAAGGAAATAGATTTACAATAACAGTTAGAGGAATAAAAAAAGATGATATATCGAAAATAAACGAAAATTTAAGATATTTAGAATATGGAGCTCCAAATTATTTTGATAGCCAGAGGTTTGGCAGCGTATTTGATAAAAAATTTATAGCCAAAGAGGTAATTAAAGGCAATTATGAAGAAGCTGTAAAAATATTGCTAACAAAATACAAAAAGTCAGAGAAGAAGATAATAAAGGACTTAAAGAGATTTATATACAAAAACTGGGGAGATTGGGATAAAGTTTGGAATTATATTAAAGAAAATAACATAAAGGCAAGATTATATGTAAATATGGTTAAAGAACTTAAAGAAAGTGGGGATTACAAAAAAGCTTTAAGTTATGTTGATGATAGGTTAAAGAAAATCTTTGTTGCTGCTTATCAAAGCTACTTATGGAATGAATGTGTAAAAGAGCTGTTGAATAAATATATTCCAGAAGAAAATAGGATTTATTATGAATATGAGTGTGGAACTCTAATGTTTTATAAAAAAATGGATAGGGAAGTTTTTAACATATTAAAAGATAAAAAATTCCCGACGATAGCTCCAGATGTTGAATATTGTGAAGAAGAGAAAAAAATTATTGAAAAAATTTTAAAAAGTGAAGAAATAACAATGGATGAATTAAATAATATAAGAGATTTAGGAAAATTCATATACAATGAAAGAAAAATACTTCTAATCCCTAAAAATCTGAAAATTGGAAAGTTTGAAGAAGATGAGTTAAACGAGGGAAAATATAAAATAACTTTAAGTTATGAATTAGAAAAGGGGAGTTATGCAACAATTGTAATAAAAAGAGCTTTCTTAGGAGTAAAAACTAAAAAAAGAAGGAGATAATTAAACGACTAATGGTTAATGTTAAATATTTAAAGGCACAATTCAATATTTAACAAAAAATAGAAATTAAAATTTTCTTATAGATGGTGGTTGTTTTGAAACATGTTAAAATATTTAATGGAGTTAATGAGTGTAACATATATTTAATTGGGACTGCCCATGTTTCAAAGGATAGTATTGAGGAGGTTGAAGAAATTATATCATCTGTTTATCCAGAAGGGATTGCAGTAGAACTTGATAATAAAAGATTTTTCTCATTAATTACAAATGAAGAGAAAAAAGTAGATTTAAAGAAAGTATTAAAGGAAGGGAATTTTATAAAATTTTTTATATATTTAATTTTAGCCAATTCTCAAAAGAAGATAGGGGAGAGTTTTGGAATAAAGCCGGGTAGTGAGATGAAAAAAGCCGTAGAAATAGCGAGCAAGTATGGATTGCCAATATATTTAATTGATAGAGATATAGATATAACTTTATCAAGATTGATGGACAGGATGACATTTAAAGAAAAGATAAAAATTTTATGGGAGTTGTTAAATTCTAATGAGGAAGATTTAGAGATAGATGATGATTTATTAAAGGAGATGGTTGAAAATCCTGAAAAATTTACTAAATTGCTGAAAGAGATTTCTCCAACAATATATGAGGTTTTGGTGGATGAAAGAGATAGATTTATGGCTAAAAGATTATATGAATTGAGTAAGGGAAAAAATTCTTTGGTGGCAGTAGTTGGGGCTGGGCATGTTGAAGGTATTATAAAATATTTGAAATACCTTGAAAATGGTGGAGATGTTGATTTAATGGAATTGATAAAAGTAAAAAAGAGAAAAAAATCATTAACAAAGCTCTTAACCTACGGAATTTCATTTGTTATAATTGGGATATTTTTATATGCTGTATTTTATGCCTTAAATAATCCAGAACTGTTAAAAATAATTACATTCCAATGGGTTTTATTTACTGGAGGATTATCTGCTTTGGGGGTTATATTGGCAAGAGGAAAACTTATAACTGCATTAATTGCTTTTCTCTCAGCTCCTATAACCACTCTTGTTCCACTACCATTAGCAGCCGTAGGGACAGTAGCAGGGCTTGTTGAATTAAAGTATAGGGAGATAACTGATAAGGATTTAATGGGAATGATAAATGCTGAATCAATTAAAGAACTTTTAAACAATAATCTATTTAGAGTTTTGTTGGTTGCCACTCTTTCAAATTTAGGGGCATCCATTGGTGTGTTCTATTGCTTAGGGAAGTTTATTGGATTTTTAGGTTAAAAATAAAAAATTTACAATAAATCGACAATAACATCTGCAACACTAACCTTGCTAACCTCTGACAAATATGTGTCAGTTCCTATAACCTCCTCAACTCCTGCTGAATAAAGCTTATTTAAAGCATCTCCAATTAAAACAGGATGAACGCATGCGGCAATTATTTTTTTAGCCCCTTGCTCTTTTAATAACTTAACAGCAGTAGCCATTGTTCCTCCTGTTGAGATGATATCATCAACAATCAACACATCTTTATCTTTAGCATCCAGTGACTTTGGAGCTATTTGTATCTCTGTTGGAGATAATCGAGTTTTTTCTAAGTAATCATACTCAGCATTTAAGATTTTAGAGGCGGTTTTAGCAAACTCCAAAGCTCCTTTATCAGGAGCTAAGACAATTGGCTCGTTTAATTTATCTTTAACATACTCCGCCAACTTTGGAATTGCATCCCCATAAATAAATGGGATTGTAAAGAAGTCCTTTATGTGCGTTTCATGCGGATTTATTGTTATTAATTTATCAACAATATTTGAGTAGATTTTTGCCAATGCTCTGATGCTTATCGCCTCTCCGGGATTAAATTTTTTGTCTTGCCTTGCATAAGCTAAGTATGGAGCAACTAATGTTATTTTTTTAACTCCTTCATCCCTTAAAGCATCACACAGCAAAATTGTCTCTACAATTGCATCGTTCTGGTTTTTTTGTGTGTTTATTATAACTGCCTCATCGTCGTTGATTTCATCCACTATTCTAACGTAAATCTCATTGTCTGGGAATCTTTTATATTCAACTCTTGTTAATTTTGTGTTTAAAAGCTTAGCTACCTTAAAAGCTAAATTTTGGGATTGACTTCCTGACACAACAATCATCTTATCACCATTTAAAATTTTTATGAGATAACCTTATTTCTTCTCTAAACTCTAAACCTACTCTATCTCCAACATTTAAATCTCTTTCTGTAAAAGCTTTAATAATATAGCCATTATATTTAACAAACACTTTTTTATATTTTCCATAATCTATGATATTTACAACCTCCCCTTCGTTTCCATCCCTAATAATTACATCATCTGGAGCTATGGCTTTATCATCTATAATATTAAATCCTAAAAACTCAGCTACCTTTTTATTCTTAGGTTTTTTTAATATATCTTTATTTCCAAAGGCGACAAGCTTTCCCTCTATAAAAATCCCTATTTTTTCTCCCAAAGTCCTTGCCTCAGTCAAATCATGAGTTATATGTAAAACTGGGATGTGTTTTATCTTTTTTAACTCTGAGATGATGCTTTCTTTAATTTTGATATCCAAGGCAGATGTTGGTTCGTCCAACAATAAGATTGAAGGATTTAAAATTAAAGCCCTTGCTAAGGCAACCCTCTGCTGTTCTCCCCCACTTAGTGATTTAACATCCCTATTTAATAAATGGGAGATATTTAAAAATTCAGCAATCTCTTTAACCTTTCTCTCAATCTCTAATTTATTGACTTTTTTTATTAATAAGCCATAGGCAATGTTTTTATAAACGTTTTTGTTTGGAAATAAAGCATAGTTTTGGGGAACATAACCAACATTTCTCTTTTCTGGTGGTAGATTGGTTATATCCTCCCCATTTAGTATAATTTTTCCAGCATCTGGTTTTAAAATCCCTGCTATGCATTTTATTAATACAGATTTTCCTGCTCCACTTGGTCCTAAAATAACACAATACTCTTTATCTATTTCAAAAGAAACATTTTTTAATTTAAAATCCTTCCAAATCTTTGATAAATTATTTACTTTAAGCATTACCTCCACCAAAACCTTTTATAAAAAGCTTTACCAAAACATTTCCTACTAAGTCATTTTTTAGAGGAGATGCAATGTCGTTATCTCCCTCTCATCTTCCCAAACATCCTCAATAACGCAAACAACGCTATGCTAATCAAAATCATCCCCACTGATATTGGTTTTGAAGCATCCAATCCAAAACTCATAAACCTCTCATATATTAAAATAGGGACTGTCTTTGGATAATAGGCAATTATCAATATAGCTCCTACCTCACTAATCCCCCTTGCAAAACTTAAAATAATCCCAGAGATGATGTTGTTTTTTATCAATGGGAGGGATATTTCAAAAAATGTTCTTATCTTTGAAGCCCCTAAGGTTCTTGATACATACTCAATCTCTTCATCAACACTTAAAAATCCGTCTCTTATACTATTAATCATAAATGGAATTCCTACAAACAAATAAACAACAACAATTCCCCAAAAGTTATCAACTATATACCTACCAATAGATTTTATAACATCAATGCCATATATGAACGACAAAATCACAATACCAATAACGCTGTGAGGAATAGCCATCGGTAAATCTAAAACAGCCTCAACAAAACTTTTAAATTTAAAGTCATACCTTGCCAAAATATAGCCAGTTGGTATTCCAAATATTAAAGCTATTAAAGTAGCAACAGCTCCAGCCAATAATGTTGTTTTAAATGCTTCTATAACCTCTCTATCCAACAATTGATTTAAATCTCCGGGATTTGATAGCATATAAATAATGGGCAAAAATATAAACAAAAATATCATTACCAAAAACATTGACATTGCCATATCAAACTTTTCCATGTTTATCCCTAAATAATCTCAATCATTTTAAGGTAATTAAATTAACATGATTTATAAAATTTGTGTTAATTAATATTAATAAACAAAAGGAGGGAGGGTATGATAACCGTTGGAATAGACCATGGAACTTCTGGAATAACAACATGTATAAAAAATGAGAATAAAAAGATAATATTCAAACTAAAAAGAACCGAACTTAAAGAAAAATCTTACTTAAAAGAATTGGAAAGACATGTTCCATTGGAGGATATTGATTTGATTGCCTTAACTTACTCAATGGGAGATGGAATAAACAAGATATTACCAATAGAGAAGGTTAAAAATAGAGGAGTTTTGAGCATTGAAGGAGCTGGCAAAAAAATAGGAGGAGGAACGAAGGTTTATGATGAGATTAAAAACTCTGGCTTACCAGCTGTTGTTATTCCAGGATTGCATAAAAATGTTGATTGCTTAGATGAGAGGTTTAGGGCTTTATATTCCCATATAGCATCTCCTGAAAAGGTTTCTATAGCTTATTATGCCCACAAATTATTTAGATTTAATGATTTTGTTTTATCTGACATCTCTTCGAATACTGTAACTTTATTAATAAGAGATGCCAAAATCTTTGGTGGCTTTGATGCGTGTATTGGAGCTATCGGCATGTTACACGGTCCAATTGATTTAGAGATGATTAGAGATATAGACGCTGGAAAAATTACGGCAAATGAGGCATTCTCCAAAGCTGGAGCTGTTAAGATAGCTAAGCTCTATAAAGGTGTTGAAAATACAAAAGAAGAGATAATCAACAACTACTACAATGATGAAAATTGTAGATTGGCAGTTGATAGCTTAATTTTGAGTGTATCTATGGAGATTAATAGCTTATTGCCTTTATTAGATAAAAGTAAAAGAAGGGTAGTTTTAGCTGGCTCTATTGGAACTTTAAGAAAACCCGTTGATGTTCCAAAAAGAATTAAAGAGTTTGTTGGTGCAAAATTAGTTGCTTTATATGGTGAGAGCGGGGCTATTGGTGGGGCTTTGATAGCAGAGGATATTTTAAAAGGGAAGAGGAATATTTTAGGGATAAAAGTTGAGTTTTAAGTGATAATTATGTATGCGATAGGTTTGGGGGGGAATAAAGAAGAGGTTTTAAAGGCATATGAAAAATTAAAAGAAGAGGGGATAGAAGTTGAGTTAATTGACAATCCAAAAATTTTAATAGATAAATTATTAGATGGTGAGATAGAAGGGGCCGTTAGGGGTTCTTTATCATCTTCAAAGGTAATTCCCTATTTAAGGGAAAAAATAGGAAAATTTTATAGGGCATCCATTTTAAAGAATCCTTTTACAAAAGATATCTTTTTATTATCTCCCGTTGGAATTGACGACATATCAGAAGATAAAAAGGAGAGGATAGAAGATAAAATAAGGATTGTAGAATTTGCATCTAAGTTTTTAAAAAATCATAATATTGAACCAAAGGTTGCTATTTTATCTGGAGGAAGATTGGGTGATTTGGGAAGAAATAAAGAGGTTGATGAAACAATATATGAAGCTGAGAGGATAGTAGAGTATTTTAAGGGAGAGGTTGATATAAGGCATAAGGGTATATTGATAGAAGAATATTTAAAAGAAGGATGTAATGTAATTATAGCAATAGATGGGATTACTGGAAATTTAATTTTTAGATGTTTGGGGTTGGTTTGTAAAATTTCGGGATATGGGGCAGTTATTTTGTCAGATAAGGATGTTAATTTTATTGATACGAGCAGAAACGCTAATTGGGAGAGATACTATAACGCAGTTAAATTTTTGTCTGTCCATAGGGGGTTACACCTCTAATTAGGATACTCCCAATCTTAATAATTTACACCTCCGAGCGTAAGCGAGGAGGTGTTAGATTTGATGAAACTTTATTAAAGTTTCGCTGTTAAATTTTTAATGGGTGAAGGTTTTGGTTAATTTAAAAAAGAAATTAAAGAGCATTGGGAAAAGGGTAATAATTGACATCTATAAATTTATGGATAATTCTGGAATTTTAAAAATTTACGAGAGGATTTTAGAGGAATCAATTGATAAAAATAACTTACCAAAACATGTAGCTATAATTATGGATGGAAATAGGAGAGCGGCAGAGATTTATGGTAGGGACAAATATTATGGGCATTACTTGGGGGCTGAAAAGGTTAGAGATGTTTTAAGATGGGCAAGGAATTTAGGAATAAAGGTCATTACCTTATACGCCTTTTCTACTGAAAATTTTAAACGACCAAAAGAGGAAGTTGATAAACTTATGGAATTGTTTGAAAAAAAGTTTTATGAGATTGCAGACGATGAGGAAGTTCATAGGTATGAGATTAGAGTTAGGGCTATTGGGAGGATTAATTTACTACCAAAAAATGTTCAAGAGGCAATAAAATATGCTGAAGAAAGAACAAAATATTATGATAAATTTTTTGTTAATATAGCAATTGCTTATGGTGGACAGCAGGAGATAATAGACGCTGTAAAAAAAATAGCTTATAAAGTCAAAAAAGGAGAGATAGAGCCAGAAGATATTGATAAGGAGTTAATTGATAAACATTTATATACTGCTGACTTGCCATTTCCAAATCCTGACTTGATTATTAGAACTTCTGGGGAGGAGAGGATTAGCAATTTTCTAATTTGGCAGAGTTCTTACTCAGAGTTGTATTTTTGTGATATATACTGGCCTTTATTTAGAAAAGTGGATTTTTTAAGGGCTATTAGAGAATATCAGAGGAGGAATAGGAGGTTTGGGAAATGAAAAGAGGGTTGTTATTTTTGGCTGTTTTAATTATTATATCTTTATGTGGGTGTGTCTCTTTTGAGAAGAATATCTATGAAAAAAATAAAACAGAATATTCTAATATAAAAAATAATTTAGATATTGATTCAAATGCCTCTAAAAATCAAAGTGTTCAAAACGCTAACAACAATACAGTAGAGAATAAAGTTAATCTTCCAAAAACATTAAATTATGAAATACTTGCTTATGGAGCTTTTGGAGAGAAAAACAGGGGATATTACTATTACTATAAGGATAATAAAACCATAATAGTTATAAATTTGGGAGAAATGCCTACTGCGGGATATAAAATGTCCATAATAAATATAACAGAAACTGATAACGGAATTATGGTTTATTATAAGGTTATTCCACCAAAAGAATTTGCGGCGATGGTTATAACTTATCCATATATAAAACTATCCGTGAATGGGACATACAATGTAGTAAAGTGTAAAGAAGTAAAAGATTAATAATTATTGAGTATATAATAATTAAACTATTTTAAAACACAAAAAAGGAGATGTGGTATTTTGAGGGTGGAGATTATTTTTTTAGGATGTGGTGGTGGAAGATGGGCAACAATAACGCAAAAAAAGGCAACGGGAGGGTTTAGAATCCATACAAATGAGCTAAGGATGCACATAGACCCAGGACCGGGAGCGATAGTGAGATTAAACGAGTTAAAAATATCTCCATGGAGAACTAATGCCTTGTTTATATCTCACTGCCATCCGGACCACTACACTGATGGGGAGATTATTGTTGAGGCAATAACTCAAGGAATGACAAAAAAACGAGGAGTTTTTTTAGGTAGTTTATCGGTTGTTGAAGGTTTTGGAGAGTATGAGTATGTTGTATCAAAATACCATCAGTCAAAGCTTGAAGAGGTTAGAGTTTTATATCCCGGGGATGAAGTAGAGTTGTATGATACAACTTTAAAGGCAACACATACAAAACACGGCGACCCTTTTGGTGTTGGTTTTAGGTTATCAACGATTTATGGTGATATTGGTTATACATCAGACACTGAGCTAATTCCTCAGCTAATTGATGACTTCGATGGAGTTAGGATTTTGATAGCAAATATCGTTAGAAAGAAAAACGAGAGAATTAGAGGGCATCTCTGCTCTAACGATGCCATTGACTTAATAAACTCAATGAGTAAAAAGCCAGAATTGTTAATTATGACCCACATGGGAGTTAAGATGACAAATCCTCAAATAGAGGCAGAATATATTTCTCAAAATACTGGAATAGAAGTTATTCCAGCAAAATTGGGATTAAAAGTTGAACTTTTAAATGGAAAGTATAAGTATCAGCTAATTAAATAATATGCTTTTTTATTCTTAAAATAGCAAAAACACCAATTATAAAGATAATTATTGATGTTATTAATGTAGCTAAGCTTCCTCCAACAATTCCATAAGCATTCACCAAAATTAAATTTAAAATAATATTTAATATTAACCCAAACAATATTATGTAGAAAGAAATTTTTGCATATCCTAAACCTTGAAGTGCAGAGGATATTAAAGTGTAATAACTCATGAATAATGATGAAATAGCCAAAATTCTTAAGCATAAAATTCCCTCTGGATTTGCTATTTTAAAAAATGCTATCAAGGGAATTTCAGGGAAAAACAAACAACCAATAACAAAAATTGATGAGAAGATAGTATTTTGGATAATACCTTCTTTTAATAAGCTTAAATCCTTTGTCTTAGATATTCTTGGAAGTAGAGGGATGCTAACAGCTGATGCAAACATAAATATTCCTCTCGATATTAGAGAGGAGTAGCCATAAATGCCACTCCAAAATCCTCCCATAATGGACATTATAACTATATTATCCACATCTCCAAACAATCTGTATGATGAGGATGTTAAAGCAATAGGGATTGAGTATTTTAAAATCTCCAAATTAAATTTTGAGAAGATATTTTTTGTATTTTTTATGTCAATTAATTTTTTGAAATCAAATTTTCCTTTTAATGCTTTATAAATTAAATACATTCCAAAAATTCCTCCTATTAGATAAGATAGGGATATTGATAACAAAGAGCCAAAAATCCCTAAATATAAAGTTAGAATAAAAACTAAAATAACCTTTGCAGTGTATTCAACAACCCATGTAAGGGAGAGATATTTCATCTTTAACAATCCTTGTAAAATACCTCTTGAAAAAGCAATTAACGTAGAAGCCACAACACAAAGACCTACTGCAAAATACAAAATATTTGGGAGAGTTAAATAATGCCCTCCTAAAATGTATTTTATATAGGGAGTTAAGATAAACCCGATAATTGAGAGCAGAATCATTAAATGTAATATTGGAATATATTTGTTAATATCTACCTCTTTTTCTTCAGCTAAGAATTTCGCTATAGCTGGGGGAATACCAGATGAAAAAAATATTGTTAGAGTGTCAGCTATTGGCATTAATCCCTTTAAGATACCAAATGCCTCTGTTCCTAATAAAAATGCAGTTATAAAATAAAATAGGTATGCCATTCCCTTTGAGTATAAATTTGACAGCAATATGTAAATACTATCCTTACACAAACTCATAAGAATCAGCTTTTCCTATAGTTTATTTTATTACCTATTATTTCTTTAAAAATTACATTTAATATTTTTAAAATTTGTGGTGAAACTATGGGAAGAAAAGATAAAAGATGGATTTTACAAAGAAAGAAAGATTTTTATTACAAATTAGCTAAAAAACTTAAATATCGTTCAAGGGCATCTTTTAAACTCATGCAGTTAAATGAAAAATTTAACGTTATTAAACCAGGGAAGATAGTTTTGGATTTGGGTTGTGCTCCAGGCGGATGGATGCAAGTGGCGAGAGAGATTGTAGGGGATAAGGGCTTTGTTATTGGTATTGACTTACAACCAGTTAAGCCATTTGAATATAATAATGTAGTTGCAATAAAGGGAGATTTTACCTTAGAAGAAAATTTAAATAAAATTAGAGAGCTAATCCCAAATGATGAAAAAAAGGTAGATGTGGTTATAAGTGACGCCTCCCCTAATATAAGCGGTTATTGGGATGTAGACCACGCTCGTTCAATTGATTTGGTAACTACTGCCTTACAAATAGCTACTGAGATGTTAAAAGAGAGGGGGAATTTTGTAGCCAAGGTATTTTATGGGGATATGGTTGATGATTACGTAAAGTTAGTTAAAAAATACTTTGAGAAGGTTTATATTACAAAGCCCCAGGCATCAAGAAAAGAGAGTGCTGAGGTTTATGTTATAGCCAAGAGATACACTGGAAAAAAATGGGAGGAAGAGGATAGGATAAAAAGAATTAAAAAATCTGAAGATGAAGATAGTGAGTTATTGGTTAAAAAAATTAAAGAGATGAGAAAGTTAAAATCTAAAAAATAAATTATTTTTTATCTATGAGCATAGCAACAAACTATCTCATCATCCTTTTTATCAATTCTTACAAATCCGAATCTCTCAAACTGAATAATATCATCAACCCCTACCTTAGCAAAGTCCTTTTCAGCAAAGCCCTCCTTTACCTCTCCATCAGGCATTAAAACCTTAACTTTAACGCTATCTTTTACAGGAATCCAGTGTATAATCTTAGCTTTATTTTTCCTTGCTATTTTAAAGTCATCTGAATGGTATTTAGCTAATGCAATATCATCAACCTTCTCAACAACTATGTTAAACAACTCCATCAACCTATACATCTTATTCTCTTTTAACTCATCTCCAACAACATAAACCTCTCCATCAAATATCAACTCTCTTTCACCAAACTCTGGCCTATCTGGGTGCATCCTAAGTTTTAAAACTTTTTTATCAGCTCCTTCAATAACAAGCTTCTTTGGATTCCAGACAAAGAAGAACCTCCTTGCATCTTTATCTATAAGCTCCTTGTTTATGGCATATAAGTTTTCCCAAGAAAACTTAACATCTGCCTGTTTAATCCCAATTCTCTTCATTATCTCATATATCGCCTCTGGCTTAATCCCTCTCCTTTTCAAAGCTCTTAAAGTTCCCAACCTAACATCATCCCATCCTTCATATAACCCTTCTTTAATCCCTTTATACATAGCCGATGTGCTTAAAACGATATCCTCTATCTTTAAAATTCCATAATGTATAAAGGTAGGCATCTCCCAGCCAAAGTATTTGTAAATATAAGCTTGTTTTTCAGTATTTACAATGTGGTCTTTTCCTCTTAAAACATGTGTCATGCCTAATAAATAATCATCAACGGGCACTGAGAAGTTCATTAAAGGATATACACAATATTTATCCCCAGTTCTCGGATGAGGGGTTTTTTCAACCCTAAATATTGGAAAGTCCCTAATTGATGGGTTTTTGTGCTTTATGTCTGTTTTTAATCTTACAGCTACATTTTCAAGTTCTCCATTCAACATCTTTTCCCAAAGTTCTAAGTTATCTTCAACAGCCCTATCTCTACATTTACAAGGAATTCCTTTGTTTCTTAGTTCTCTAAACTCTTCTGGATTACAATCACAAACATAAGCTTTACCCATCTCAATCAGTTTTTTACCATACTCATAATAAATTTCCATCCTATCCGATTGTATAATGGTTTTATCAACTTTAACCCCTAACCATTCCAAATCCTCTTTAATCATGTCATATGCCTCTGGCAAAACTCTTTTAGGGTCTGTATCTTCCAATCTTAAAATTAACCTCCCTTTATACTTTTTAACAAAGTAATCGTTTAAAACTGCTGCCCTTGCATGTCCTATATGTAAAGGGCCGGATGGATTAGGGGCAAATCTCATAACTACCTTATCTTTAACGTTTGGTAGCTCTAAATCTTTTTCTTTCTTTTCTTTTTTTCTAACATCTCCTCCCAATTCTTTTAACTTTTTCTTAATTTCTTCTAATGGTAGTTTATTAACCTCTTCAACAACCTTCTCAACAACTGGCATTACTTCCTTTGCTCTACTCCTATATTCTGGATTTTCTGATAAAAATATTCCTAATACTGCTTTTGGATTTGCCTTCCCATTGTATTTTATGGCATTTCTTAATGCAATTGGTAAAATCTTCTCTTCCATGTTTTCACCATTACCAACCATTAACTTTAAAAACCTTAATTGATTATTATGGAAAGGATACTTAAATGTAAGCAACATATTATTAATTACAATTTTAAAAAAGCTCATCCTCAATATAAGGTAATCTGAATAATAATAGTTAAATATATAAATATTGTAAAATATTATTGTGGTGGATATTAATGGAAACTGTCAAAAAAGTAATGGTTTTTGGCTCTGGACCAATAGTTATAGGGCAAGCAGCAGAGTTCGACTTTTCCGGCTCTCAGGCATGTAAAGCTTTGAAGGAAGAAGGGATTTATACTATTTTAGTGAATTCTAACCCTGCAACTATCCAAACAGATACAGATATGGCAGATAAGGTTTATTTAGAGCCACTACATCCAACAATTGTTGAAAAGATTATTGAGAAGGAAAGACCAGATGCTATTTTACCAACAATGGGAGGGCAGACAGGGCTTAACTTAGCTTTGGAATTACATAGAAGAGGGATTTTAGACAAATATGGAATTAAGCTTCTCGGCTCTAATATTAGAACTATTGAGATAGCAGAGGATAGGGAGCTTTTTGCAAAGGCAATGGCTGAAATTAATGAGCCAGTTACAAAATGTAAGGCAGTTAATTCCGTTGATGAAGCAGTAGAGTTTGCCGAAGAAGTTGGTTATCCAGTTATTGTAAGACCTGCTTTTACCTTAGGAGGGACAGGAGGAGGAATAGCCCACAACAAAGAGGAGTTAATAGATATTGCATCAAAAGGTTTAAAATACTCTATAATCAACCAGGTTTTAATTGATGAGAGCGTCTTAGGATGGAAAGAGTTTGAGCTTGAGGTTATGAGGGATAAAAAAGATACTTGCATCATTGTCTGTGGTATGGAAAATATTGACCCAATGGGAATACACACAGGAGAGAGCATAGTTGTTTCACCAATCCAAACATTGCCAGATGAGTTCTATCAAAAGCTAAGAAACGCTGCTATAAAAATTATAAGACATCTGGGAGTTGAAGGAGGTTGTAATATACAATTTGCTGTAAATAAAGAGATGACTGAATATAGAGTTATTGAAGTAAATCCAAGAGTTTCAAGAAGTTCTGCTTTGGCAAGTAAAGCTACTGGTTATCCAATAGCAAGAATAGCCGCTAAGATAGCCATTGGTAAGACGTTGGATGAGATATTGAACGATGTTACAAAGGAAACACCAGCAAGCTTTGAGCCAACATTGGATTATGTTGTTGTAAAAATCCCAAGATGGCCATTTGATAAGTTTAAGACGGTGGATAAAAGATTAGGAACGAGTATGAAGTCAACTGGAGAGGTTATGGCAATAGGTAGGAGTTTTGAAGAGGCATTGCAGAAGGCAATTAGAAGCTTAGATATAGGTAGATTTGGTTTAATTGGAGATGGAAAGGATAAAGATTATAGTGATGAGGAAATAGAAAATATCTTAAAGAATCCAACAGATGAGAGAATTTTTGTTATTGCTAAGGCATTAGAGAAGGGATGGAGTGTTGAAAGAATAGCTGAGCTAACAGATATTGACGAATTCTTCATTAAGAAGATTAAAAATATCGTTGATATGAAGAAAGAGCTTGAGAAATTAAAAGAAAAAATTAAGAAATTGAATGTCTAATGAAAATTTATGAAAAAAGAAACCAAAAGTTAGAATATTAATTTTGATAAATACTATAATTGTGGCAATGATATTAGTAGATTTAACAGCTGAAAGGATATTGGTTAATTTGCAGTCCTTTTTCAAAAGTGAATAAAATTTATTAAGAAGTTTGAGCTCCTTCCTAAGGAAGTATTTAATAAATGCCTTATATATTTTTGAAAAGGACTATTGAAATTGTTATATGTAATTAATTGGACTTTTAGCTGTAGATATTAAGAAAAACATAAAAAAGAACGGGATAGATATATTATGGTGATTTTAAATGAAATTCTTTAACAGGGAGGAGGAAATAAACAACATTTTATCACTCTTAGAGGATGAACCTGATTTAATTTATTTCATTTATGGGCCTTTAAATTCTGGAAAAACTACTCTAATAAAGCATATTATTGAAAATAAGATAACTGATGATTATAAAGTTTTCTATATCAACTTTAGGACTTATCTGATATCAGAAAAAAATGAGTTTATCGAAGCTATCTTCACCACCAAAAAAGACAACCTATTTGAGAAGATTAAAGACAAATCCGAAGTTTTAAATTTAATAACCAAGGGTGTTAAAATTTTAACCGGCATTCCTATACCGGAGGTAGAGTTTGATAAACTATTTGAGGAAAAAATAAACGATGCCTTCCAATATCTAAATAATATACTATTAGAAGTTAAAAAGAGTGGAAAACAGCCGATATTAATATTTGATGAACTTCAAATGATTAAGGATGTTGTCTTAAACGGACAAAAATATTTATTAAAAGAATTATTCCAATTTTTAGTTTCCTTAACTAAGGAACAACATCTATGTCATGTTTTTTGTCTAAGTTCTGATAGTTTATTTATTGAATATGTTTATAATACTGGAGAACTAAAGGATAGGGCTGATTATATTTTGGTAGATGACTTTGATAAAGAGGCAGCAATAAGGTTTATTGACTTCTTATCAGAGAATATTTTAAATAAAAAACTCTCTAAGGATGATAAAGAGCTAATCTACAGCTATGTTGGAGGGAAGCCAATTTTAATAATAAAAGTTATTAAAAAATTAAAAACTAAGAACTTGGAAGAGATTTTAAATGAAATGCTTAGAGATGAAATACAAAAGTTAAAATACTTCTTAGAGGATGTTGAGGAAGGGGATGAAGAACTTTATAAAAAAGTTGTTGATGCACTAAAAATATTTAAAGAAAACTATGAGGTTGAGGATGTAACAATACCTAAAAAGATTAGAGAGTTTTTAGTTAAAAGAAATATTTTATTCCTAAATCCACAAAAAGGAATATTAAAACCACAAAGTTATCTAATCTGGAATGCAATAAAAAGAACTTTGTAGTT
>JBDOKN010000150.1:0-5077 GCA_039833665.1 Methanocaldococcus sp. | reverse complement strand
TTCAAAACTTTAGATACATAGCTTTCTATTCTCTCATTTATATTTTCTCTAAGCTCCTCAACCCTCTTAATATTTTCGCTACTTATATTTATCTCTTCCTCTGTGTATGGAGTTTTCTCTAACACTTTTTTTCCAGCCAAGATATCAATATCTGTAAATGTCCCTAAAAGTTCTCTACCAGTTGATAGAATCTCCTTCTCTATCCAATGAGCTTCTTTTGTTCCAAATACTGAAAATAATGGGAATTTGGTTATTACATTAGAACCGCTCATAATCAATGGGCTTATCATTGGAATCTTATCAACCCAAACACCGGTTATGATTTTAATTTTTGGAAAATTCAACCTAACAGAAGAAACCCAGTTCATATACTCTATTGTAGTTACGGATGGTTTATTTTCAAATATCGTTCCCTTCTGTGGATTTAGAGAGTAAAAGGTAATCCTATCTAAATCCAACTCTTCAATTAAATTTAATAATTTCTCAATATCCTCCTCTTTTTCTCCCAATCCCAATATTATTGTTATCCCCGTCTTTAAACCCAAGTCCTTAGCTTTTAATAAATTATCTTTAATCTTATCCAATGGCTTTCCTGGACAAATCCAATCCCTATCTTTACTAACTGTTTCAACAGCCCCTACAACTCCCTCAATCACATTTAAATTAATGTTGTCTAAATCAACAACTCCAACATTCAAATACTGCCTACATTTTTGAACATAAGCCACCATTTCAGCGATATCATTTATCTCCTTAGCTGTGTAGCCATAACCTCCTGAAATAAATTCTAATTTCCACCCTATTCTTTTCATTAAAATTGCCTCAGCTAAAACACTCTCCAATCTCCTTCTTGCCTTTCTTGGGTCCCTTATCTTATCTTTTTGTGTAGCCATATAGCAAAATTTGCATGGCTGTTTTAGATTACAATACCAACCTAAAAAAAGAGCCCTCTCAAAGGTAACTGTATTTCCAAAATGTTTTGTTGTTAGTTTAAATGCCTTTCTTGCATTCTCTAAAATTTCTTCAACCTTCATTTTCCCTCTCCTTCTCAATATACTTCTCAATAACTTTTGGAGAAACTCTCGTTTGAATTCCTAACCTCTCTAAGATTATATTATTTAAAATAGCTTTTAATATCTCCTTACCTTCCTTTGATTCAGTAATCTCATTTAATTTTCTTGTAGTTGCAGGAGATTTTAATTTTTTTAAAACCTCTGCTATTTCTTCTTCTGTAATTCTTCCTTTTTTCTTTTGATATATTCCATCTGCAATCTCATACAGTTTATTTATATCAAATGGTAAATATTCCGGGATTTTGTTTAAAACTGTCTCATCTATCGATGCTAACAGTCGAGCTATCTCAATATCTTCAATGTTTTCATCTATTTTTAATTTTTTTACTACAAACCATTTTTTGTGTTTGGCTATAAATTCAATTTTATCCTCCATAATATCACCAAAAATTAATGAGATAAAAAATAAAATAATTATTTTTTTCCATTAAAATTAAAACTATGTGGATAAAAAAGTTTTATGTTTATTTTGCAGTAAAATAATTATTTAAGCTGTAACTAATCTTTTTAATATAGGGTCTGTAACATCCTCCGGGTTTATCTCTTCAATATTTAAGATTTTTATTCTACTTCTTTTAACTTTGTATCTTCCTCCAAATTCAGAGTATAAAATTTCTAAGGCATCTTCTGGTTTTAACGCCTTATATTCTTTTTTAAAGTATAATGGGTCTTTACCTTTTTTACTCATAATTCCTGTTATTCTGAATATCTTAGCCAAATTATCACCCCCTCATTCTTTACAAATTTTATATACATTTTGTGCAACACCTATCCATCTCAAATATGAATAGATAGATGCCTTTAATATAGAAATATCCTCAGCTTTAACATTTATCCTTATTATATTTTTATTTATTTCCATTGTGGCAGAAGATTTTATTTGAGAAGTTAAATGTTCTAAAAATATAGATTTATAAATAACTTCTGCCTCTTCCTCGCTATCAAACTCCAATATTAGCTCAAAAGAATTCATAAAACTCCCTTTATAAGAGGTTATCAAAGAGTTTAATAGATTTTACTCTAATCAAAGGGCCTATTTTAACCCTTCCCTTATAAAATTGCATAGCAAATAAATATTTTGGGTCTTTTTCTAACCTTAATGTTATATCACTACCCTCATCGATATTTAGATGTTGAAACAAAAATTCATCATAGATTTCATAGTGTTTTTGAAACTCCTCATTATCTTTAAGCTCTTTACTAATCTTTATTCTTATTCCGTCATCGTTATATATTTTTTCTCCACAAATCTCCCTCTGTAATTTAACAGAGATGAAGCTCGATAACCTTCTTTCATTTTCAACATCATAAACAACTAAGGTTCCAGGGTTGGCTTTAAATTCACCAATTAAAAGAACATGATTATCAATTTCAAAAATCTCCTTTAATGAAAGCTTCCCTCTCTGGATGTAGGGAATATTTAAAGTTCTCTCTAAATCTCTAACAAAGCTTCTTGTTCTTTGGGAAGGTTTTCTTGAGGTTGTTATTATCATTTATCTCGCCTTTACATGTTTAACTACTTTTGGTCTAAGCTTAACCAATATCTTATAACTACAATATGGACATCTTGCCCTATTTCCTAACTCTTCAAATTTTATAATTTTTTTGCAGTTCAAACACTTGTATTCTACCATGTGCATCCCCAAAAAATAAAAGTTATAAAAATTTTAAAAATTTAAAATAATGAAAAGTTATTCTTCTTTTCTCTCAACAATTCTTCTAATTGCTTTCATAACTGCCTTTCCTGCTCCTGTTTCTGGTGTATAAGCCCCTCCGGCTATCTTAGCTCCACACTTTCCACAAACCCATATTGATGTTGAAACTCTCTTTAATTTTGGAAATCCACAGACAGGGCATTTGTATTTCTTTTTTGCCTTAACTTCAACGTCTCTAACTCTAACTCTAATTTTTAAACCGTATCTTGGTCCAAATCTTCCTGTTGGTCCTACCTTCTTTGTGTGGCTGAACATCTTTTCACCCCAAAAAATATTTAATTTCTATTAATTTCTACAAATTACTCGCTATATTTCTTAACAACCTTTGTTTGGACATTTCCTTTGGTTATTTTGTTTAGATGAGCGTAGAACTCCGCTTCAATACCGCTTGGTATCTCAATTAATACAATTAGAGAACCATCTGGCTGCCATTCTTCCTGCTTAACAGCTCCAAATTGGTATAAGGCATTGTATGCCTTAGAAGCAAATTCTGCTGGGATTTTCACAGCAATGTCTCTCTTTTCAAACCTAATTGGTAAAACTCTTTTAAGCTTTTTAACAATTTCAGGAACTTGTTCTTCAGCACTTTTATAAATGTCTATATTTATTTTTAACTCTTCCATAGCCTTTTCAATTCTATGTGGAGGGTGTGGAGTATCTGTTTGTGGGTTTATAGTGTTTCTACTAATTATATTAATAATTTGTTTCTTTTTTTGTTCTTTAATTTCTTCTCTCTGCTTAGCAGTCAATTGAACTTGACCTTTTAATATAATTTTTTTAGCAATTTCTTTAACATCTGTAGTTCCAAAGACCTTTGATAAAAGTTCTTCAGGGGCTTTTTCCCCCTTACTTGCATCTCTAAACACTACTTCAATAGCCAAAAGTTCATCAAAATCTACATTTTGACCTTCTTTAAGCTTAGCCGCTAAATATGGGTCAACTAAAATTTCAAATTTTTCTCCATGGGATGTATATCTTGCAATTACTGCCTCTTCTAAGGACACCATAATATCCCTCCCCACATTATATAAATGTTTCGGATAAAGTGAATTTATAAAACCCCTCTTACTGAGTCATAAGAAGGAGAGATATTTTAACTATAATTAATTTTTTAAAATTATTTTTTAAAATAATTTAAAATAGCATAACTTAAAAATTTTACCATAGTTTAGTCCCCTTGTTTCTCTTGTTTTTCTTCTTTGTTTTCTTCTTCTTTTTTATTTTTATTTTCTAATTTCTTTTTAACTTTTTCTACAAGTTTTTTTACATCTTCATTAGGTAGTTTTTTAAATTGAGCATCTTTAACTGTTATGACACAAACATCAACATTTTCAGGTTTTATGTCTTCATTTGCTTTTGTTAAAGCAGTTATAGCTAATTCTAAACCTTCATCTAATGTTATATCGTCTCTATACTCTTTCTCCAATAATTCCATAACTACAGGTCTTCCACTACCTATTGCTGTTGCCTTATATTCAATTAAAGCCCCACTCGGGTCTGTTTCAAACAATCTCGCTTCATTTTTATCTATCCCAGCAATTAATAATGAAACTCCAAATGGTCTAACTCCTCCATGTTGCGTATATGCCTGCTTAATATCACAAATCTTTTTAGCCAACATTTCAATTGATATCTCTTCTCCATAGGTTAATCTGTAAATTTGTGCCTCTAATCTTGCTCTATCAATTAAAACCCTCGCATCAGCTACCAATCCGGATGTAGCAGCAGCAACATGTTCATCAATTTGGAATATTTTCTCTATTGACCTAATTTTTACGAGTTTGCTTGTTATCCTCCTATCCACAGCCAAGACAACACCATCTTTACAAACAATTCCTATCGCTGTTGTTCCTCTTCTCACTGCCTCTCTTGCATACTCTACTTGGTATAATCTACCTTCTGGACTAAATACTGTAATAGCCCTGTCATAAGCACTTGGTGGCACCATTTGCATAGAATATCACCATATAGATTTTAAATTTAAACTATGTCAAATAATAAACATTAGATGTTTTTAACTAATTCATCTCATTATAATATTTATTATTTTTATTCTTTTCCTTTTCCTTTTTATTTTTAGTCATATTTTATATGGTTGTGTTAAGTATTGACATAACCATAAATTATATATATGAGGTTGTTAATAAATATTGTTGAAAATTATAAAGGACTTAGGTAATGATATGCGGTGATATAAATGAAGAAGGTTGTTATATCTGATGAAGCTAAGAAATTCATCTTAGATAGGTTAAAGAAAGCTAATCAGGATAAAGTAGTTATATACTTTGA
>JBDOKN010000149.1:0-5196 GCA_039833665.1 Methanocaldococcus sp. | reverse complement strand
TGCAAAATCTTTTAATTATTTCTTTTACAATGTCAAAAGAGCTGTGAAATGGACATTTTTTATAATTTTTAAATCTAACAATTTTTGGATGTAAATTATATTTGGCAAGTTCTTTTTTTAGTGTTTCTTCATCAAAAGTTCTTTGGTCAGGCCCTAAAACTATAATATCTGGCTTTAATTCTAATATTGGTTCTAATTTATTTTTTAAACTTCCCAATACTGCTCTATCAACTGGTTTTAATGCTTCAACCATTTCCCTCCTTTGCTCTTCTGGAATTATTGGTTTTCTACCTTTTAGTTTCTTTACAGTTTCATCTCTTGCAACAATAACTATTAATTCATCCCCTAAACTCTTAGCAAATTTTAATATCTCATAATGCCCAGGATGCAATATGTCAAATGTTCCTGCTGTTATTACTCTTTTTTTCTTCTCCATATTCTACCTCATTAAATCTTTTTATCTCTATATTTTGCCAAGTAAAAGGCGTTTAAAGCTCCAACAACTAATGGACCAATGGCAAATCCGCCAAACCCTAAGGACAGTGGAGCCATTAAAAACGCAACAATTACAAGGACTGGATGAATATCAACATCTTTTTTAACTAAATACGGTCTTATTATAAAATCAGGAGCTATTGAAAGAAATATCTCCCCATACACAAATAAGAAAACTGCCCTTATATAATCATGAGTTATAAAATAATAGAGGGATATTAGCATATATACCATCCATCCTCCCAGTATAGGCAATAAGGCAAATATTCCAGTTATTACTGCAAATAGCTCTGCATAGGGGACTCCAACTATAAGATATCCAACATATGATAAGATTGTAATAATTACAGAGATTGAGACACAACTTATAAACAAGTTTTTGTATGATTCATGAAGGTAATTTAAATAGATATTCATCCTTTCCTTATAATCTTCTGGAACAAATGAAATTATTAGATTTTTAATTTTAACACCATCTCTTAAAAAGTAAAATGTCATAAACAAGACCATAATAAATTTAACCATTAAATATCCAGTATCTATCACCCTCCCAGAGAACTGGCTAATCATATATTTTATAACCTCATCAATATATTTTGTAATAAATTTTTCATCGATTGCTATTTTTAATATTGACTTGTCATATATTGAAAAAACTATGTTAATGTATCTTTCTATTAATTCGGGTGTAATGTTAAGTATTATATTTATAAATGTAAATAAGGCGTAAATTGTTATTACCATAATTGGAATTACATATATGCTAATTGCCAAACCTGCTGATACGGTTTTATTAAATTTTTTCCTAAATAACTTATATAGGGGTAGAGCCATATATGCAAAAGCACATGAATAGGCAAAGACATCAATGAATGGAAAAATTATATACAACAACACTATCAACAACAAAATAATAATACCCTTCCTAAGATACCTAAATTCAATATCTCTCATGCTATCACGTGATAAAATGAAGGTTTTAATGCCAACCATATATTATCCTTATATTGGAGGAATAACAATACATGTAGAAAATTTAGTAAAGCGTTTAAAAGATGTTGAGTTTCATATTTTAACCTATGATAATTATGAAGAAAACGAATATAAAAATGTGATTATTCATGAGGTTCCCTATTTAAAAAAATTTAGGGGAATAAGTTATCTTATAAATGCCTACAAAATAGGGAAAGATATAATTAAAAAGGAGAATATTGATTTAATTCATTCTCATTATGCATTTCCACAGGGTTGTATTGGAGCTTTGTTAAAAAGTAAATTTTTAATTCCACATCTCTTAACTCTCCATGGAAGTGATGCCCTAATTTTAAAAAACTCCATAAAAGGGAGATATTTTTTTAAATATGCTGTAAAAAATTCTGATAGAATCATCTGTGTAAGCAAATATATAAAAAACCAATTAGATGGAAATTTAAAAGATAGGGCTGTTGTTATATACAACGGAGTAAATAAAGAAATTCTATACAATGAAGGGGATTATAACTTTGGATTATTTGTCGGAGCTTTTGTTCCGCAAAAGGGGGTCGATATTTTAATAGAGGCAATAAGGGATATAGATTTTAATTTTAAACTCATAGGGGATGGGATATTATACAAAAAAATAGAGAATTTTATTATAGAAAATAATTTAAGTCATATTGAACTCTTGGGAAAAAAAAGTTTTGATGAAGTAGCTTCATTTATGAGAAAGTGTAGCTTTTTAATAATTCCTTCAAGGAGTGAGGGATTTGGGATGGTGGCTGTTGAAGCAATGTCTTGCTCTAAACCAGTAATAGCCACAAGGGTTGGGGGATTGGAGGAGATAGTTGTAGATAAATACAACGGACTATTGGCTGAGAAAAATGACCCAAATGATTTAAAGGAGAAAATTTTAGAATTAATAAATAATGAAGAACTAAGAAAAAATCTTGGAGAGAATGGGAAAGAATTTTCAAAAAAATTTTCCTGGGAAGAATGTGCAATCAAGGTTAAAGGCATCTATGAAGAGATGTTAAAAAATTAAACATAAAATTTAAATATAAAAATTTTTATTATAACTCTATAGATATATAAATGATAACCCATAATAAATTAAATGATTATGATTATGATGATTAATTAATGATTTCAACTTAAATTTACTTGGTGATAACTATGGTTTTTGAAGAATTTATTTCAACTGACTTAAAAAAAGAAAAGAAATCATTTACCGAAGAATTTAAAGAAGAAAAAGAAGCTAATGAAAATAACCTAAACAATAATTTACTCAAAGAAGAACTTCAAGAAAAGGCAAGAATTGCAGAATTAGAAAGTAGAATTTTAAAATTAGAATTAGAGAAAAAAGAGCTTGAAAGAGAGAATTTACAACTAATGAAAGAAAATGAAATTTTGAGAAGAGAATTGGATAGAATGAGAGTCCCTCCGTTAATAGTTGGGACTGTAGTTGATAAAGTAGGGGAGAGAAAGGTCGTTGTTAAAAGCTCAACAGGTCCAAGTTTTTTAGTTAATATATCTCACTTTGTAAATCCAGAGGATTTAACTCCTGGAAAGAGAGTTTGTTTAAATCAGCAGACATTGACTGTTGTTGATGTATTACCAGAAAATAAAGATTACAGAGCTAAGGCGATGGAAGTTGATGAAAAGCCAAATGTTAGATATGAAGATATTGGTGGATTAGAAAAGCAAATACAAGAAATTAGAGAAGTTGTTGAACTTCCACTAAAACATCCAGAATTGTTTGAGAAGGTTGGAATTGAGCCACCAAAAGGTATTTTACTCTATGGACCACCAGGGACGGGTAAAACATTATTAGCTAAGGCAGTAGCAAGAGAAACAAATGCTACATTTATAAGGGTTGTTGGTTCAGAGTTAGTTAAAAAGTTTATAGGAGAGGGGGCCACATTAGTTAAAGATATATTCAAATTGGCTAAAGAGAAAGCTCCTTCAATCATATTTATAGATGAGATTGATGCCATTGCCGCAAAAAGAACAGATGCCTTAACTGGCGGAGATAGAGAAGTTCAGAGAACTTTGATGCAGTTATTGGCGGAGATGGATGGATTTGATGCAAGGGGGGATGTCAAGATAATTGGAGCTACAAACAGACCTGACATTTTAGACCCTGCAATATTAAGACCCGGAAGATTTGATAGGATTATTGAAGTTCCAGCCCCAGATGAAAAAGGTAGATTGGAAATATTGAAGATTCATACAAGGAAGATGAACTTATCTGAGGATGTTAATTTAGAGGAAATAGCTAAGATGACTGAGGGATGTGTAGGGGCCGAGTTAAAGGCAATCTGCACAGAGGCGGGAATGAATGCAATTAGAGAGTTAAGGGATTATGTAACAATGGAAGATTTCAAGAAAGCGGTTGAGAAGATTATGGGTAAAAAGAAAGTTAAAGTTAAGGAGCCAGCACACTTGGATGTTCTCTACAGATAAACTCAAAAACTTTTTTTATTTTTGTAGCTATTTTATTTTTATTTTAATGTAAAACTAAGTAATTAAAAATTTTTTGGTGACATTAATGAACACCTATGGGGATATGTTTAGAGTTACGGTTTTTGGAGAAAGTCATGGAAAGGCAATTGGGGCAGTTGTTGATGGTTGTCCAGCCAATCTGCCTTTATCTGAAGAGGATATCCAAAAAGAGCTTAATAGGAGAAGACCTGGGCAGAGCATCTTCTCAACACCAAGAAAAGAAGAAGATAAGGTTGAAATATTATCGGGGATTTTTGAGGGAAAAACTACTGGAACTCCAATTTGTGGCATAGTGTATAACAAAAACATGAGACCAAAGGATTATTCAGCAATAAAAGATACACCAAGACCTGGACATGCAGATTTAACCTATCGGCTTAAATATAAAAATTATGACTATAGAGGAGGCGGGAGAGCAAGTGGTAGGGTAACTATAGGGCACGTTATTGGTGGAGCTATTGCTAAAAAGCTTCTATCTTACACATACAACATAAAAATTGTTGGCTATACCATAAAAATTGGAAAGATTGAAGGAGATTTCAACTACTATAAAAATCCAGAAGTTTTTGAAAATGAAAAATCATTAGAGAGATTAATGGAAGATATTGAAAGTAATCCATTAAGATGCCCATCAATGAATGAAAAAGAAATGGAAGAGTATGTTTTAAAGGCAATGAAAAATAAAGATAGCGTTGGAGGAGTTGTTGAAATTGTTGCATTAAACGTTCCTGTTGGAGTTGGAAATCCAATATTTAATAAGTTAAATGCTGAGTTAGCAAGGGCTTTAATGAGCATAAACGCAGTTAGAGGTGTTGAGATAGGAGTTGGTTTTAAAGCTGCTGAGATGTTTGGAAGTGAGATGAACGATGAGATGTATTTTGATGACGACAAAAATATAAGATTTAAAACCAACAATTGTGGTGGTATCTTAGGAGGGATTAGTTGTGGAACTCCAATAGTTTTAAGAATTGCAGTAAAGCCAACCCCTTCAATAGGTAAAAAACAAAAAACTATAAATTTAAAAACCTTGGAAAATGTTGAGATTGAGATTGAAGGAAGACACGACCCAATAATAGTGCCAAGGATTGTTCCAGTGGCTGAATCAATGGTTGCCATAACCTTAGCTGATTTGATGATTAAAGGTGGCTTTATACATCCGTGTAGTTTATAAAGTAGTTTATAAAATTTTAATTATCTTAATTAAAAATTTCATTTTTTAAA
>JBDOKN010000148.1:0-3640 GCA_039833665.1 Methanocaldococcus sp. | reverse complement strand
AATGTAAATACCGGTGAAACTATGATTAAAGAAAAAAGAAAAGTAGAAGTCATTGGTTTAGAACTACCAATTTTTAAAGGAAACGAAGATGTGAATTTATCTGAACTAATAGCTCAATATCCAATTGAAGATGGAGATATTATTGTTATTGCTGAAACTCTAATCTCAAAATTAGAGGGAAATGTAATAGATAGGGATGAAATAATTCCTTCAAAAGAAGCTATTGAATTAGCCAAAAAAACTGGAAAAGACCCAAAGGTTGTTCAAGTTATCTTAGATGAAGCAAAAGAAGTAGTTAAAGTTGGAAAAAACTTCATTATAACAGAGACCAAACATGGATTTGTGTGTGCAAACAGTGGAGTTGATGAAAGTAACGTATATAATGGCATAAAAACGCTACCAAAAAATCCTGATGAAAGTGCTGAAAAGATTAGGAGAGAAATTGAAAAACTAACTGGAAAAAAGGTTGGAGTTATAATATCAGACAGCGTTGGAAGGCCTTTTAGAAAGGGAGCTGTTGGAATAGCAATAGGAGTTAGTGGAATCTTAGCATTATGGGATAGGAAGGGGGAAAAGGATTTATTTGGTAGGGAGTTGAAAACAACAGAGGTTGCTATAGCTGATGAGTTGGCAAGTATGGCAAATGTAGTTATGGGAGAGGCAGATGAAGGCATTCCAGTGGTGATAATTAGAGGAGCTAACGTGCCTTTTGGTAATGGAAAAGGGAAAGATTTAATTAGACCTAAGGAGGAGGATGTTTTTAGAAATTAAAAATTAATCTGGTGAGTTTAAATGGTAAAAAAAGTTTATGGTGTTGGCGTAGGAGTTGGAGATAAAAAACTAATAACCTTAAAAGCTCTTGAAGTTTTAAAAAAAGTAGATAAAATATTTGTTCCAATATCAAAAGAAGGAAAAAAATCTATTGCTTATGAAATTATAAAGGACTATGTCAATGAAAAGGAGATAGATGAGCTTTTATTCCCAATGATTAAAGACAAAGAGAAGCTAAAAAAATATTGGGAAAACGCTTTAGATAAGGTTTTGAAAGAAAATGGAGAGGTAGCTATAATAACCATTGGGGACCCTACACTATATAGCACATTCTCCTATGTTTGGAAGCTTTTGAAAGATAGGGGTATTGAGGTAGAGATAATTAATGGCATCTCATCAATATTTGCCTCTGCAGCTGCTTTAAACATGCCGTTAGTTGAAGGGGATGAAAAACTCTGCATTCTTCCTCAAGGAAAGGATTTGGAAAAATATATCGATGAATTTGATACTATAATTATAATGAAAACAAAGAATTTAAAGGAGAAGTTATCAGTTATAAAAGATAGAGATGATTATATAATTGGCTTGGTAAAGAGGGCTACATTTGAAGATGAAAAAATAGCCATCGGTAAGTTAGAGGATATAAATTTTGAGGAATTTAATGATTATCTCTCCTTAGCCATAATAAAGAGGGTTAAGAAATGAAAATTATTAAAGCAGTTCCAGAAGAGTTTTTAAATGGATTGTATTTGATTCCAACCGATAGAGGGAATTTGTTAGAGTTAGATGAAAATGGAAGTTTTGAAATAGCCAATAATATACCCATAATTAGGGTTTTAGCAACACCGAATTTAAAAAAGACCATAGCAAAGATAGTTTATCAAATTAAAGATAAATATTACCTATTTAAAAACTACAATAAAGCAAGCTGGCTAAAAAATCTATTAGAATATATGAACAACAAAATAGAATTTGATAAATATTATAAAGCCAAAAAGACATGGTATAGAGGAATTGGGGATTTGTTTAGAAATATAAGAAAATGGGAATTTGAAAAGGTTATTGGAAAAACTCTTTCCCTACTAAAAGTTCTAAATCCAATACTTGTTTTTGATGTCCACGATATAAGAAAATGGCACTATAATAGAAGCTTTATAAACTTTGTTAAAGAGTTGAGGAAAAATAACATAAGTGTTGTGATAAGGTATCCAATTGATTGCCATAAAGAAATTATAGAAATTTTTCCAGAGGGAATTTTAAACACAAAAGCAGCTATAAAATACTTTGCAAAAGCTCATGGTTATTACATAAGTGATAGAGTAGCAGAATACCTCCTAAAAATAACAAATGGGAATTTAGATGTTATATATCTAATATTGAGGCATTCAAAAAGGGAGATAAAAAATCTTAGAGAGTTAAAAATCCCATGGCTCAAAATATTGCCCCATATAGTTGATTCGAAATATCGAAAACTGGTTGAGGCCATAGTAGAGTTAAAAAAATTTAAAACTAAAGATATTCTATATAAGGTTAATTACAAACTATCAACCTTATATAAGTATTTAGATGAATTAGTTGAATTAGGCATACTGACAAAAATAAAACATAAAGGTAAAGTAAGGTTTAGAATAAGATTAAATAGAGATATTTTGTTAAATCTCCTTAAAAAATCTAAAAATGGCTATTTGCATTGGTTTTCTATTTTTTTGTTAGATAGCATACCTTGGGATATTAAGATTTTCGAATTTTCGAAGAGTATATAATAATTAATTGTGTTCATACTCAACTTAAACAATAGTATTAATATTTATTAGTTGTGTAAGGTTATGACAAAACCTTATTTTCTTTTTTTGTATCATAATCATACTATAAGAAACTTAATTTAAATATGAAGTTCTTAAAAGATTTTCGAGTTTTCGAGTTGCATGTATGTATATGTGAAAAATTTCCATCACAAGCACTTAATGGTTGTGAATATAACAAGCACAAGTATTATATTATTATATTTTTTTACACAATATATGTTATAAATATAAAATAATCACAATAAATAAAAAAATAAAATATATTAAAAAATATTTACAAAAAATAACATTAAAAAGTCGTTATTTTAAAAAATAAAAACACAAGAATAGTTATTTAACTCTTATATCTGATGTTAATCGTTTATGTCATAAAATAGAATATACTGTCCCCTATTTTAATTTTGCGATAATCCTGTCCATGAAAAATTTATCTTACTTTCCCAACCATATACATACATGCAACTCGAAAACTCGAAATTTATTAATCTTGATTTTTCAATGTTTTGTAGAACTTTTTCAAATAATCAATGTGTTTGCATGTATCACTCTGACAGATAACACACCACCAATAACCTTTATTGCTTCTAAACACATCACCTAAGTGCTCTCCATTGGAATCAAAGAATGAAAATGTTATTCCACCAAGTTTATCCTCTTTCCATCTGATTTCAAACCCAATTCTATCTACTGGGTAATACTTAGTGGCGATTTTCTTTTTAGGTAATTGTTCGAAAACACTCGAAAAACTTAAATCGAATATTTCTGGGGCTAATCTTTTTAATATCGCCAATCCTTTTGAGGTAAATGAATATAAAACCTTATGCCCTGCTCTTTCCCTTTTCATTATGTTTAGAGCCGAGCATAACCTTAAAAAAGAGCTTGCAAGACCTTTCGATATATTTAAATTTTCTGCAAGTGATTGTGGATAAGTTGTGCCACGTATTAACACATAATGTAAAATCGCCTTTCTAAATATAGTAGATACTATTTCATATGGCAATCTTTCCATTTATAACACCTTTATTTTTAATATTGATTATTTTTGTAAGGTTATGCTATTATTA
>JBDOKN010000147.1:0-8808 GCA_039833665.1 Methanocaldococcus sp. | reverse complement strand
CTCTGCTCTCCCGAAACTCCGAGCTTTAGCTCGGAGAGCCGTCATTCTAAGACAATTTCTCTATACTCTTTTTTCTCAGTGTCTAATATCCCAACAGTAGGAATGCCAGTTAAATAACCACAACACTCTCCCGGGTTTATAACTAAAACATCATCAACCTCTTCAAAAACCCTCTCATGAGTATGTCCATAAACAACAACATCATACAAACCAGATTTAATAGCCATCTCTAAAACAGATTGATGATGACCATGAGTTATAAAGAACTTTAATCCATCAATCTCAACTGATATAAAATCATCAATTATATTTTCCTCATTTACATCTTTTAACCACTCTTTTAATTTTCCTCTCTCACCATCGTTATTTCCATAAGTAGCTATAACATTAGCATTTAAATTTTCAAACTCTTTTATAACAAACAAACTAACAAAATCCCCACAGTGTATAACTGTCTCAACTCCTTCCTCATTAAAAATCTCTATTGCCTTCCTTATATTTGGTAGATAGTCGTGGGTATCACTCATTATCCCAATTTTCATTTTACCCCCTTTGAAAAGATTTTATATATCTTTTATCATTTTTATATTATTAACTTTTATCCTTCAATTATCCTTCAATTTTAAATAATCCATTGCCTCAGATATCAAATCAATAACATACTTTACATTTTCACTTTTAATTATTACACTATCAGAAGTAGCAACAACCTCTTTATTTTTAAGCTCATAGTCGCAATTTTTAACACAAAAAACCTCTCCTTCAATGTCAAAAGCTTTCATCATCTCCCTAATCTTTTTAGCTAACATTCCACTTTTTGATACTTGAGCATCTAAATAAATAACAGCTTTAACATTGTAATATTTTAGAATTTCTAACAAAAGAGATATAACTTTATCAGTATATTTATTTATCTTGTATTTTCCATAAACACTTTCAAAGTCCCTGTAAATATTGTCATCACATAAAACAACATCATGCCCCTTAATTAATGCCTCTAAACCAATAAGAACATTAAAACCATCAATATAAATAGTTTTTCCATCAAAATCTTTTAATTTTTTAAGCTTTCTCTTAGTTAATTCAATTTCTTTATCGCTGTGAGTAGTTCTAATAATTTTAACTCTATCTTCTTTACTCAACTTATAGTGGTTGGCTACAAAATTTAAAGCAACATCTTTTTTATAACCTCTATTTATCAAATATCTAAAATCCTCTTTGGCTTTTTCTATCATAATCCTCCCTCACTGGGCAAACCTCTTCACATTCCCTACAAAATATACAACTATCTATATCTACTTTAACAATCAGGGAGTTTATGTATTCATCAGGCGTTAAAATTGCTTGTAATGGACATTTTTCAATACATTTTAAGCAGAGTTTGCATTTTTCTGGATTAATTTCTTTATTTTTTATGTCAATTGCCTCACATTCGCATAACCCACAACTGTTACATCTATCTTTTAAAATTACTGGTGTTTTTGGCTTAGGAATCTCTCTCTTTATTATTGGAATTGAACAAACTAAAATACAAGCCCCACATTTTGTGCATTTATCTATATCAACGGTAAATCTATTCTTTATTATTGCATTGTTTGGGCAGACCTCTAAGCAATTTCCACAGGTTGAGCATATCATTTCTCTAAAATCAAATATCTTTATTGCATTTGTAGGGCAGACATCTACACATAAACCACAACCAATACACTCAGTTAATTGTATTGGCTTAGTTTTTGATGGTTTATTAAATTCAATCCTACTTTTTAAAAAAATACTTTTTATTAAAGTTTTTATCAATCCTGACCCTTTAAAAAGTTTGTAAAATTCCTCTTCCATAAGTTTCACTATTTAAATTTTTAAAAATATTTAAATTTATCGATTAATTTTACAAAAATAAAAATTGACGCCCTGGCCGGGATTTGAACCCGAGTCACGGGAGTGACAGTCCCGTATGATAGGCCGGGCTACACCACCAGGGCATAGTAATGCCAAGGACGAACCTTAAGATTTTTAAAATAATAAAAAGTGGCCGGCGGCGTCGCCCCTTTCCCGCCAGATGGCAGTACTCGGGGCATCGCTGGGGGGCTTAACTTCCGAGTTCGGGATGGGTTCGGGTGTGGCCCCCCCGCTATGACCGCCGTACCAAAGGAAATAGCGGGCCCGAAGGGATTTGAACCCTCGACCACCTGGTTAAAAGCCAGGCGCTCTGCCAGACTGAGCTACGGGCCCTCTTCAGCCCTTAGCTCGTGCGCATTCCAAACATATTGCGTTTCTCATATATATACTTTTCGGTTCTCCCCATAAGTGGGAGATGGTCCGGCGGGCCGGATTTGAACCAGCGACATGGGGATCTACAGTCCCCCGTTCTACCAGGCTGAACTACCGCCGGACACAAATGGTGGGCCTGCCCAGATTTGAACTGGGGTCTCAGGATCCCAAATCCCAAAGGATAGACCAGGCTACCCCACAGGCCCACTAAATAAGAAATGGAGCCCCGGGGGGGATTTGAACCCCCGACCACCTGATTACAAGTCAGGCGCTCTACCAGGCTGAGCCACCGAGGCACGTTTGCAGTATTAGTAAATTACAGATGTAATATATAAACTTTTCGGTTATTAGATAATTCAGTTATTTTAATGTATTCTTTATAGAGTATGATATATTAAAATTCCCACCAAGCCCCCAACAATTGTGGCTATTAAATTAACATGCTCATTATTTAAAATCCCCTTTCTTTCAAATAATGCCCCAACTAAACTATCAGCTAAATTTCCAGCCATTCCCCCAATGGTGCTACATAAAATAATTCTAATATCGCCAAATAGTAAATATCCAAATAGTCCAATTAAAAACGCTCCTAAAACCCCAGCCAATGTCCCGAATGTTGTGATTGCTCCATCGGTCCCTTTTTCAACAACCTCAAAGGTTGTTATCAATCTCGGCTTTTCATTGGACAAAACTCCAAGTTCGGAAGAAAAAGTATCTGACGTAGCAGCAGCTATTGAAGATATGTATCCTATTAAAGCCCAGTTAAATCCAAATATTGTTAGAATAGCAAATAATATTGGAATTAATCCATTTGCTAAAACGTTTCTTAAACCTCTACAGGTCTCAGCTATTTTTTTAGACCTCTTTTTTTCTAAACCAACCTTACTTACTAAAACCCCCAAAACAAAAAAAGATAAAAGTAATATTAAATATTTAAATCCGCAGAAATAAAGTAATATAAAACCCATAATTGACGAGCAAATAATTCCATTATTATCTAAACATTTACTTTTTTTAATCAGTAGTGCTAATACACATACAACTAAGATAGATACAAACAATCTCAAGAGTTCCATTGTATCAACTTTTTAATGTTGATGCCCCCGGGGGGATTTGAACCCCCGACCTTCCGGTCCGAGGCCGGATGCTCTATCCTGGCTGAGCTACGGGGGCATATAATGGTTATTCAATAACGCCTTTAAAAATAACAATAAAATCCTAATACTATAATGTTATTAGGAAGAGTCAAACTTCATTAATAAATTTTATTACTTTTGAAAAGAACTATAAAATCAACTTAAAATAATCCTTTGTCATAAAAATAAGAAAAAATAAATTATAGATTATAAATTTACTGTTTTAAAGCTAATTTTATATCCTCAACTTTTACTGTTTTTCTCTTTGCGTGCTTGGCCAATTCAACTGCCTCCTTAGCAATCTCTAATGCAATTTCTTCAACTGCCTCAGCCAAGTATTCTGCTGCAGCCCTACTTACTCTCTCAGCTCCTGCCTTTTTTAATATTCTTTCAAATGGTGCAACTGGAAGCTCAGCCATAATACCACCTCAGAAGTTTTACAAGGATTCTTTTATCAAAATAGGGTATTTAAAACTTTCGGTTTAGATTTATTGTTTATGTGGTTTATTCAATGGAATAAACTTTTATGTGAAAAATAAGAAGTTTCTAATAAATTTAGTGATACAGTTAATTATTTGAGTTTAATCTTTTCCTTAATTTTTTTAATTTCTTCTGGTTTGGCTATAGTTTTTGGATGTTTTGGGAGGTAGGGACATTTTATTTCTTTTTCAGTAGATATTTCGTAAGTTCCAATCTCTTTGGCAATTTTTACAATATCATTTTTATCCAAACCAATTAATGGTCTTAAAATTGGATAATTTATGTTCTCACTTATAACTCTTAAATTTTTTAATGTTTGGGAAGCAACTTGCCCCAAATTATCTCCTGTAACAATAGCATCGCAATCCAAATACTTTGCATATTTTTCAGCAATTTTTAGCATTTTCCTCTTGCAAAATATACAAGTGTAGTTCTCTTTTTTAATACTTTTTAGTTTTTCTACAATATCTTTTATATCCTTTGAATAATCATAGACAACGAACTCTAATTCTGTATCATAATCGCTTAAAACCTCTGCTATTCCTCTGACTTTATTTAATGCCTCTTCACTCATCTTTAAATGTAATAAAACAGCTCTACATCCTCTTCTAATCATCATATATGTTGCTACTGGACTATCTATACCATCAGATATTAAGCAGAGGACTCTCCCCTGACTACCAGCTGGCAATCCGCCAATGCCTTCATATTTTTCTGTAAATATGTAAGCTCTATCATTTAAAATCTCTATTCCCAAAACAATATCTGGATTTTCTAAATCAACCTCTAATCCAAGTTTTTCAACTATTGTTTCTCCAACTTTTTTATTTACTTCAACTGATGTGAATGGGAATTTTTTATAGCTTCTTTTTGTTTTAACTGCAAAGGTTATTTTTTCTTTGTTTTCTTTATTTATAGAGTTTATTTTTTTCTTCATAATTTGAACTGCATAGCTTACAATTTCGTTAATGTCTAATGGACACTCATAAACTGGGCTATATGAAACAATACCAGCAACTTTTTTTAATAGTTTTAGGGCTAAATCTTCTTTATCTTTTGTGTTTATCTTAACCAATAACCTTCTATGTAAAATTTTAACCTCTGAATCAATCTCATATTTTCTAAGCAATTTTATAATGTTTTTCCTTAAAATTTCCTCTAAATTTCTTCTAATTGGTTCTGATTTTAATCCAATTTCTCCATACCTGACTAATATTTCCATAATTTCACCTTAAGCTCTTTCATCTTTTGCATAGGCAATAATGCCATTAATTATGGCAACAGCCACTGGAGTTCCTCCTTTTGCTCCTATAGTTGATATACTTGGGACATCTATTTCTCTAAGTGCTTCTTTTGATTCTGATGCTTGAACAAACCCAACTGGAACACCAACAACTAATTTTGGCTTTATATTTTCCTCTTTAACCAACCTTATAACCTCAAACAACGCAGTTGGAGAATTGCCAATAACTACAATTCCATCATCTATTAAATCTTTGGCTAATCTCATTGAGGCAACTGCCCTTGTTATCCCCTCTTTTTTAGCAATTTCATAAACATCTGGATGGTTTATAAAGCAATGGACTTTATCATATCTAATCCCAGCTTTAATCATATTCACATCAACTATTATTGGCTTTTTATCTTTTACAGCTTTGATTCCTTCCTCTATTGGGTTGTTTTTAAACACTAAAAGTTTGGCATACTCGGGGTCTGCTGTGGCATGAACTACTCTTTCAACAACTCCCATCTCCTTTTCACTGAATTTATTTATTTTTTCTCCTAAGACCTCTTTTATTTTATTTCTAACAATTTCTCTTGACTTGTTGGCTATACTTAACCCATCTTTTGATATTGCTCCCATAAAATCCATAAAAATCACCAAATTAAAATAGAGAGTTAAAAATAGAAAGAATAAGATAAGCCATTATTTTTTATTGATTCTTATTCTTTAGAGTTTTTATAACTTCATCAACTATTTGCGGAGCCAAACCTATGTAAGTTTTAGGATTCATTAATTCCTCTAACTCTTCTTTTGTTAAATACTTCATAACTTCATCATTTTCTAATAAAACATCTTTTAAATGCCTTTTCTCTTCATAGGCCTTCATTGCACACTGCCTTACTATTTCATGGGCTGTTTGTCTGCCCATCCCTCTCTTAGCTAATTCAATCATTATCCTCTCAGCCATTATAAGCCCTTTTGTTAGGTTTAAGTTTTTCTCAACGTTTTCTTTATTTACTTTTAGCTTTTTAACTCCTTTAATTGCTAAACTTAATATGTGGTCAGTTAAAACGCAAACCTCTGCAAATATACATCTCTCAGCAGATGAGTTTGTTAAATCCCTCTCCTCCCATAATGGGATGTTATCCATTTCAGCTATGCATAAAGATTTTATAACCCTTGATAAACCACAAATCTGCTCAAATGTTATTGGATTTCTCTTGTGTGGCATTGTTGAGGAACCTGTCTGTTTTGTAGGGTCGAACTCTTCTTCCAACTCTCCAATTTCAGTTCTCTGCATACTTCTAACAGTAACTCCAATTTTGTTTAATGTTTGGGCAATTAAAGCTAATAAAAATACAAATTCAGCATGTCTATCTCTCTGAATAACTTGGTTTGAGATTAAAACTGGCTCTAAACCTAAGATTTCAGCAACTCTTTTATGCACCTCCAATCCTTTCTCTCCCATAGCCGCCATCGTCCCAACTGCTCCGGTAATCATAGAGACGCAGATTCTTTTCTTTGCCTCTTTTAATCTCTCCAAGTGTCTGTCTATTTCAGAAGCCCATAAGGCAAATCTCATTCCATAGGTTGTTGGAATTGCATGTTGCCCATGAGTTCTACCAATACAAACAGTGTATTTATGCTCTTCAGCTTTATCTAACAAAATATCTCTTAACTGCTTTAACTTATCTTCAATAATTTCAATGGATTCTTTTAACAGTAGAGAGTTGGCGGTATCAACAATATCGTTTGATGTAGCTCCGAAGTGAATGTATTCTCCAGCATTTCCTTCGCAGACCTCAGCCAAAGCTCTAATCATTGCTACAACATCATGTCTTGTTTGTTTCTCAATTTCTTTAACTCTTTCCAATTTTACATACTTTGTTGACGCTTTTTTGTTTATTTCTTCAGCCGCTTCTTTTGGAATTAATCCGAGTTCTGCCTGAGCTTTAGCTAATGCAGCTTCTACCTTTAACATCTTTTCCAATTTGTTTTCTTCTTCCCAAACTCTTCTCATCTCTGGTGTTCCGTATCTGTAATCAATTGGATGCACAGCCATTTTTTCACCATGATTGTTGTTTAATTATTTTCTAAGTTTGTTATTATGGTTTTTATAATTTGGCTGTAAGGTTGTGCAACTGTTTAATGTAAAATTAAAATTCAAATATTTAAATAATATTTATCTCGTGGGAAGTTTTTTATTTTCAATTTAAAGATTTTTAAAAATTTATTTTTTGATTTTTGGGGTTTTTATCTAATTTCCAATGGTAGAGTATTTTAAAAATTTTGAATATTTAGATTAATTAAAATATAAATATTTTTTAGAAATTTTAGTTAATTATTTTTAGTTGCAAATTTCCACAACGAATAATTAAGATTTTAGAAATTAAAGATTTTAAAATCCTTTTTATATTTTTAAAGAAAAGTTTAAATATTAGTGAGTATATATAAATAAAAGTAGTTATCTGCCCTTCGACAAAATGTGAATAGTAAAATATAAATATTAGAAAGAAAATAAAATTAACTATCTCTAATAATTGCCCTGTTAAAATCAGACCTCTTGGAGGATGGAAACATCTCCATAATTGCTTTCTATGTCTATATCTTGAAAACCATTCTCCTTGTTAAAATCAGACCTCTTGGAGGATGGAAACTAACATAATCACCAGCCCATTTAAATTTTAAATCAAATGGTTAAAATCAGACCTCTTGGAGGATGGAAACTTATTTACTCTGTTAGTTGATGACGCTCCTCTCTGGTTAAAATCAGACCTCTTGGAGGATGGAAACACTAACAAAAAAGCACTATGGTATGATAGTGAGGGACATTGTTAAAATCAGACCTCTTGGAGGATGGAAACAGATTTAATTTAATAATAAGCTTATTGTCTTTTTCTTCACGTTAAAATCAGACCTCTTGGAGGATGGAAACGTTTTTTTACTACGCCCAATTACCATTTTCATATTCCCGCCTCGTTAAAATCAGACCTCTTGGAGGATGGAAACTAATCTTCGCCTGCATAGACCTTATTAGCTTTAACCTTTCCCTTCTGTTAAAATCAGACCTCTTGGAGGATGGAAACTTATTTGGATATGTAACAAATTTAATTTGTGGATATGTTAAAATCAGACCTCTTGGAGGATGGAAACTTATTTGGATATGTAACAAATTTAATTTGTGGATATGTTAAAATCAGACCTCTTGGAGGATGGAAACCATTCTCACCTTTTTTTTATTATTTTTTTTACATTTAATAGTTAAAATCAGACCTCTTTGAGGTTAAAACTTGGACGTTAATTGGGGCTGAAAACAATCAACAACTAATCTTTTTTGTAAATCTCTACCTAGTTAAAACTTGGACGTTAATTGGGGCTGAAAGCCCCAACTTAATGGACGTGGGTATTCGCAACCATAGGGCTTCGCCCTATTGGTATACCCAAATAGAAAGTGGGGTTGCCATTGGCAACCCCGCTCTGGAGTATAGCAATAGAGGCTGTGCCTCTATGCGTTGGAATACCAATAGGGGCTTTGCCCCTATGGAAATCAGACCTCTTGGAGGTTAAAACTTGGACATTTTAAGCTTTAATAAAGCTTTTTTAAATCTCTTTTTTATAATGCCAATAATCCAAAAAATAGAATGCCACGTTTTACTCTCTTTTTTTAACTTACAACTAAAAACCAAATAATGTGAAAAT
>JBDOKN010000146.1:0-2322 GCA_039833665.1 Methanocaldococcus sp. | reverse complement strand
GTTAAAGAGGCTTTATTAATAAAACATGAAGTCACTTTAGAAAGATTGTATGTGGATAAAATGCTTTCATTCCTAACTCAGGAATTTGATGGAGAACCATATTATAGGTATGAGAACACAACAAAGACATTTGGGTTTGTTGGATTGAATGAGATGCTTAAATATCATTTGGGGGAGGAATTGCATGAATCAAAAGAAGCTCTAAGGTTTGGTGAAAAAGTTATTGGATATATGAGGGAATATGCTGATAAATTAAAAGAAGAAACGGGAATGAGATGGACAGTAACTCAGACACCGGCTGAAAGTTCATTACCTTACGATGAGAAAATATTGATATTTGAAAATAATGAATACAAATTAGTTAAAATTGGTGAATTTGTTGAGAAATATTTAAACAAATATAAAGACAGAGTCATAACTTATGGAGATAACAATATCGAAGTTTATGTTAAAGATGAAAATATCTATGCCCCTTCATTTGATAAAAATGGAAAGATTGTCTTAAAGCCAATTACTCATGTCATCAGACATAAAGGTAAAGAAATCTATGAGATAGAATTGGAAAGTGGTAAAAAAGTTAGAGTTACGGGAGACCACAGTGTATTCACCCTAAATAACAATTTAGATATTGTTGAAGTAAAGGCATCTGATTTAAAAGTTGGGGACTTTATAATAACTCCAAAAATTATTCCAAGTATAGGTAAAGATAAGATTTATTTAAATGAAATTGTTGATAAAAAAGATAGATACTATGTAAAAATAAAAGACCACATCAAATTCATTGAAGAAAATGAAGAAGCATTAAAGGAAAGATATATGAGATATAAAACTAAATGGAAAGATTTAAAACCAATATTAAAGAAGAAAAACGCCTTTAGATTAGATTTAATTGAGAATTTAGTTGATAAAGAAAAAATTGAAGAGATAAGTTATGGACATGCAAATTACATTAAAAATAAAATAAATCTTGATGAGAAATTTGGTTATATAATTGGAGCGTTCTTATCGGAGGGTCATTGGAGTAATAAATGTGTTGAAATATCAAACGCTAATAAAGAGTTTATTAAAAACTTAGAAGAGATTGTTGAAGAAATATTTGGAAAAGATGCATATTACATTACTGTCAAAAGTGATAAGAGAAGATATAAAGATTTATATGTAATTGGACTAAATAAAACAGTAGCTATGATATTTAAGAGCTTGGGGTTAGATAAATTAAGTTCAAATAAGGAGATTCCGTCAATATTATTGACAAATAAAACATTCTTAAAAGGTTTAATTAAGGGCTTTATGGATGGAGATGGAAGTATATATATAAATGAATCAAAAAGAGATTATTTAATAAGGTTATACACAACATCTGAAACATTAAGAGATACTTTATGCTTAGCTTTAAAAATACTTGGAATCGATTATAAATTAAGTATAGACAAAAAATCAAAAGTAAATGAAAAATGGAGAGATTGTTATGTTATAAAAATTAGTGGAAAAGAAAATATTGAAAGGTTATTAAATATTGAAATTAAGAACAACGGAGGAAGAGATGTAATTCCAAAGGTAGCAGAGAAGTTTAAAGAAATAATAAATCAATATTCACAAAGAGAGTGGAAAGAAAGATTTGGCATTGATGTTAAGAGTTTGCATATATGGGAGGGTGTAAAGAAAGGATATATGAGTAGGTATAGAGCTAAAAAAGTTTTGAACATATTAAGAAGCGTTGATAAAATTGAAGAAAAATATGGTAAGTTGTTAGATAAGATAGAACAATTGCTAAATAATGACTTACTCTTTGAAAGAATAAAATCAATAAAAGTATTAGATGAAATTCCAGAATATGTATATGATATTTCAGTTGAAGGAACTGAAAACTTTATTGGTGGAGATGGATTTATTTGCTTACATAATACTGCAGGAAGGTTTGCGAGGTTAGATTACAAATACTACAAAGAAGAAACTATAAGTGTTGTTAGGGGAGATTTGAATAATATAAATTCCCTTTATTATACAAACTCTTCCCATGTTAGGGTAGATGCTCCAATAACTTTGGGGGAAAAAGTTAGAATAGAAGAGAAATTCCATCCTTTGTGTAATGGAGGACATATAATGCATGTGTGGAATATTGAAAGTGCCGCAGACCCTGAAGTGCTAATGGATATAACAAAAAAGATAACAAAAACAAATATTGGATTTTGGACATATACGAAAAATCTAAGTGTTTGTAATAAATGTGGGACAAGTATGGGGGGTTTAAGAGACAACTGTATAAATTGTGGCTCTGAAAGTTTAGCTAAGTTTAGTAGGATAACGGGTTATTTACAAAAT
>JBDOKN010000145.1:0-2249 GCA_039833665.1 Methanocaldococcus sp. | reverse complement strand
GTTCATGTTGAGGTCTTTAAAAATAAAACTTATGTATCAATAACTCCCGGAGAAAAGTTCAAAAAATACACCAAAGAGAAGAGAAATGCGAGAGAGTTATTTAAAAAAGTTGTTATCGTGCAGATGCCTTATTTAGGGGAGAAAATTGTATGTAAAAGATTTGGAGAGGCGATTGGAAGAGCAGCTCAAGGATTTGAAGTTAAGGAGTTAATTATTGCTCCAAAAGAAAAAGTTGATGCCTATGAGTTGATGGAGTTTATTAAAGGGGTAAAGATTGGGCAACATTCAAGATATGAAATACAAAAAAGAGCTTATCCATTCGAGATTAAGTTAGTTCCGGTGACTGTTCAGGACTTATATCAGGTTGTTAGGGACAAGAGGAGAAATAATAGGTTAATAATAATTACTGACCCAAAGGGAGATGAGTTATCAAAAATTAAAGATAAATTAGCTTACGATTTAAGAAAAAAGAGGGAGATTGTTGTATTTTGTGGTTCAAGGGAAGGAATTCCAAGGGGATTATTTAGATTTGCCGATTATATAATAGATTTAGCTCCACACATGACATTTGCCACTGAACATGCCATCCCTGCCGCTTTAATAGCTTTATGGGATGTTTATAGCTTTAAAGATGATGAAAATAACTCTAATGAAGAAGAAACAGAAACTAATTAATACTAATTAAATTTAATAAATCTTTAAATTTATTTTTAAATTGCACTGCACCCACTATGGGGTGCAGTAAAAATATACACCCTACCTACTTTGAGGTAGGGTTTGAAAACAAGTAATTATAAAACTCCTCCCTCTTTTAATTTATATCTTACTTGTTATTTAAGCATTATGGTTTATAGCATTTAAAAATTTGAAGTATTAAAATTTAATCTCATTTAAACCTAAAACATCAAATGTGTTATAAATACCTTCTTTTTTATCGGCAATAAATCTTATAGCCAAGATAACTCCATTAACAAATGCCTGCCTACTACTTGCTCTGTGAGTTAGCTCAATCCTTTCACCATCTCCGGCAAATATAACGGTGTGGTCTCCTACAACATCCCCCCCTCTTAATGCATGAATTCCTATTTCTTCCTTCTTTCTCTCTCCAGTCATTCCATGCCTTCCATAAATAAATACACTTTCAATTCCTCTATTGGCTTTTATAATCTCAGCCGCCCTTAAAGCTGTTCCAGATGGGGCATCCTTTTTATACCTATGGTGCATTTCTATAATCTCAATATCGTAATCTCCAAGTTTTTTAGCTAAAAACTCCAAAGTTTTAAAGAAGATATTTACTCCAATTGCAAAGTTTTGAGATATTACAGCGGCAACTTTATTTTCTTTTATTGCCTTTTCAATCTCCTCTTTTTGCTCTTCACTAAATCCAGTAGTTCCAATAACTAAATTAACTCCATTTTTAGCGGCTATTTTTACATTTTCAACACACGCATGGGCTATGGTAAAATCAACCAACACATCTGGCTTTGTCTCTTTTAAAACTTTATCTAATTCATCAGCAGTTGATAATAGAACACCAATTTTGCCTATACCTATCAACTCTCCTACGTCATCTCCTTTTTTTGGATGATTTGGAATTTCAAAGGCAGCAACGACTTTCATATCCTCTTGTTGGCAAATGGTTTTAATTATATTGCTTCCCATTCTTCCCAAAGCTCCTGTAACTGCTACTTTAATCATATCATCACCATAAAATTTTCTTAGTCTTAGAATTATCTCAATATTATTTATAAATAGTTGATGCAATATAAATGCTGTATGCTAAGTATTATACTTTAACAACAGCATTATGTACGGGATAATTATGTTCGTAAATAGAAAAGAGGAGCTTGAATTTCTTGAAAGAAATGGAATGAGGATAAAGCTAACCTAATAATCCTCTATGGAAGAAGGAGGGTTGGAAAAACGATGCTTATAAAAAAATTCCTTGAAAATAAAAAGGGCATTTATGTTCTGCTAACTAATGATTCTATGAATGAAAATCTAAATGAGTTAAAAAGGGCATTTTCAAGTTTAACTGGAAAGGAGTATTTTAAAAACTTGGATGTTGGTTTGGTGGAGCTTTTTAAATATTTGAGAGATGAGATTAAGGATGAGAAGGTTGTTATAGCACTTGATGAGTTCCAATACCTAATGCAATTAAATAGAGGAGTTTTAAGCATCTTTCAAAAGATTTGGGATGAGATTTTGGCAGATACAAAGGTTTTTTTAATAATCTGTGGTTCGAGTGT
>JBDOKN010000144.1:0-1668 GCA_039833665.1 Methanocaldococcus sp. | reverse complement strand
TAATATAAGAGACAGCTATAATAAGTCCATCTATAAATGTGTGAATAAAGAAGGATATTGGATATATAATTTTAATTTTAAGATTTTCCTCCAATCCATTACACTCCACACAATATTTTTTTGATAAGGGACAGTAAGCTAAGTATTTTTCAATAAGATAAACAATGACCATTCCTAAAATTACGGGTATTGCAAATCCTTTAAAAAAAGATTTTGGAATTAATATTAAAGTTGCCACTCCAAATATGAATCCAAAGGAAATTGCCTCAAATTCGTATTTATATTTTAAAGATACTGAATAATAAGCTAAAATTTCGCCAATACACATAATAACAAAGCTTAGAATTGCGATAAATATTGGAATTTCATCCATAATATTCACCAAATAATATTTTCTTATTTATTTTAATTTTTATTTATATTTTCCACTTTATTTAAGTTTAGCAATTTACTGTTATTAGAATTCCTAATGATAAATATTAATTAAATGAATAGTTATTATTTTTTAATACCAAATTCTAAAAATATTATATATCGAATGGATATTCTAAAACTAAGTGGTAAGATATTTATTGAATAAACTTGAATAATATAAATATGCATATTAAGTAATAAAAGGGTGATAATGTGGTAGTAAAAATAGGGATAATAAAATGCGGTAATATTGGAATGTCTCCAGTGGTTGATTTGGCATTAGATGAGAGGGCAGATAGAAAGGATATAGCAGTTAGAGTTTTGGGTAGTGGGGCAAAGATGGACCCAGAATCAGTTGAAGAAGTTACAAAAAAGATGGTTGAGGAAGTTAAGCCCGACTTTATTATTTATATAGGACCAAATCCAGCCGCTCCAGGACCAAAAAAAGCAAGAGAAATATTAAGCCAAAGTGGAATTCCTGCAGTGATTATTGGAGACGCTCCAGGATTAAGAGTTAAGGATGAGATGGAACAGCAGGGCTTAGGATACATAATTATAAAATGCGACCCAATGATTGGTGCAAGAAGAGAGTTTTTAGACCCTGTTGAGATGGCGTTATTTAACGCAGATGTTTTAAGGGTTTTAGCTGGAACTGGAGCTTTAAGAGTAGTTCAAGAGGCAATTGATAAAATGATTGACGCAGTTAAAGAAGGCAGAGAGATAGAATTGCCAAGAATTGTAATTAACGAGCAGAAGGCAGTTGAGGCAATGGAATTCACCAATCCTTATGCGAAGGCAAAGGCAATGGCTGCATTTACAATTGCTGAAAAGGTTGCAGATGTTGATGTTAAGGGTTGTTTCATGACAAAAGAGGCAGAGAAATATATCCCAATCGTTGCCTCTGCCCATGAGATGATTAGATATGCCGCTAAGTTGGTAGATGAAGCAAGAGAGTTGGAGAAAGCAATGGATGCTGTTAGTAGAAAACCACATCATCCAGAAGGAAAGAGATTGAGCAAAAAGGCATTAATGGAGAAACCACAATAAGCTAAAATTCTTTTTCTCTTTTTATAGTTCTTTTCAAAATATTTTGAAATGCATAAGGTATTAATGAACTCCTTCCTAATGGAAGGAGTTCAAACTTCCTTAATAAATTTTATCACTTTTGAAAAGAACTATGATTCTTTCCTTTTATTATTTTGCAAATCTCTTTTAGTAATTGTAGTTTATTTCCTTTATAATCAACCTCTACAC
>JBDOKN010000143.1:0-12813 GCA_039833665.1 Methanocaldococcus sp. | reverse complement strand
CTTATTCCAAAAAATTGGAATTTTACACACTTGGAGGGGAATTCAGATGCACATATAAAAAGTTCTTTAATTGGCTGTTCTCAAATAATTATTATTAGAGATGGAAAACCACTATTGGGGACTTGGCAGGGCATATTTTTTGCAGAATTTGATGGGCCAAGAAGGAGAGAATTTTATGTAAAGATAATAGCTGATAGGGAATAAATAATAATTATTGTGGTATTATGAAAGAATTTATTATAAATAGAATGAAAAAATTTACAATCGAGGATTTGATGAGATGTATTTTAGGATTGCAGGAGATTGAAATAAGGATTTATTTTGACCTTTTGGAGAATGGAGAGGGTAGTGTGTTGGAGATAGCTGAGAGAGTTAATAGGGATAGAACTACTGTGCAGAAAGCTTTAAGAAGCTTAATGAACTGTGGTTTGGTCAGTAGAAAGAAAGTAACAGAAAAAGTTGGGTATAAATATATATATAACGCTGTTGATTTGGATAATGTGAGCGATATTATTGAAGAATTGTTAGATGAGTGGTATCATAATGTTAAAAAGTGGCTTGGCTATTTTAGAGAAAGCAGGAGTAGCAAAAATTATTAAACCCATTTCTAATAAAATATCTTAGGTAAAAATTATGCCAAGGTGAAGTATTATGAAAGTTATAGGAATAAGTGGTAGCCCAAGACCTGAAGGAAATACAACGTTATTAGTTAGAGAAGCATTAAATGCTGTTGCAGAGGAAGGAATTGAAACAGAATTTATCTCATTAGCTGATAAAGAGCTAAATCCATGCATTGCATGTAATTTATGTAAAGAGGAAGGAAAATGTCCAATAATTGACGATGTTGATGAGATATTAGAGAAGATGAAAGAGGCGGATGGAATTATTCTCGGCTCACCGGTTTATTTTGGTGGAGTTTCAGCCCAGTTAAAGATGTTGATGGACAGGTCAAGACCTTTAAGAATTGGCTTCCAACTAAGAAACAAGGTTGGTGGGGCTATAGCAGTTGGAGCTTCAAGAAATGGTGGGCAGGAAACGACAATTCAACAAATTCACAACTTTTTCTTAATACATTCAATGATAGTTGTTGGAGATAATGACCCAACTGCACATTATGGAGGAACTGGTGTCGGAAAATCTCCAGAGGATTGTAAAAATGATGACATTGGATTAGAAACTGCAAGGAACTTGGGTAAAAAGGTAGCTGAGGTAGTCAAATTAATTAAAAAATAAAAAAATAAATGGGTAAAAAATCCTTTAAATAATCTTTTAAATCGTCATTTTGTTTTTTATTTTCTGTAATAATTTAAAATTATATAAAACTAACTTTCAGTGGTAATATGGTGGATGCAAAAACCAAAGTTATTGGGTTGATTGGACATCCAGTGGAGCATTCCTTCTCACCAATTATGCATAACGCCGCTTTTAAAGACAAGGGATTAAATTATGTTTATGTTGCCTTTGATGTCTTGCCGGAAAATTTAAAGTATGTGATTGATGGAGCTAAGGCACTTGGGATAGTTGGATTTAATGTAACAATTCCTCACAAGATAGAGATTATGAAGTATTTGGATGGGATAGATAAAGATGCCCAACTAATTGGGGCTGTTAATACCATAAAGATAGAGGATGGGAAGGCAATAGGTTATAATACAGATGGCATTGGGGCAAGAAAGGCATTAGAGGAAGAAATTGGTAAAGTTAAAGGTAATAATATAGTTATTTATGGGGCTGGAGGAGCTGCGAGAGCTGTAGCTTTTGAATTGGCAAAAGATAATAATATTATAATTGCAAATAGAACGATTGAAAAAGCTGAAAAATTAGCTAAGGAGATAGCTGAAAAGTTAAATAAAAAATTCGGTGAGGAAGTTAAGTTTAGTGGTTTGGATGTTGATTTAAATGGGATTGATATAATCATTAACGCCACACCAATTGGGATGTATCCGAATGTTGATGTTGAACCAATAGTTAAAGCTGAAAATATGAGGGAAGATATGGTGGTTATGGATTTAATTTATAATCCATTAGAGACGGTTTTATTGAAAGAGGCAAAAAAGGTTAATGCAAAAACAATAAATGGGTTGGGAATGTTAATATATCAGGGAGCTGTTGCATTTAAAATATGGACTGGTGTTGAACCAAATATAGAGGTTATGAAGAATGCAATAATCGATAGGATAATTAATAAAAAATAAGTTTAAATTTAATAATATATAAATAAAACTTGGGATATTATGGACAAAAAGCTAAATATCTTAAAAATAAGGTCAAATTTAATAAAATATGTAGATGTAGATACAGTAGAAGATCTACCAAGAATTAAAGTTAAAAGTATTGAAGAATTTCTCGAATCAATTAGGGTTCTTGGAAAGCAGGTAATTTGTAGGTATGCAGACAATATTGAGCAGATATTTTTCTTTGTAGATAATGGGGTTATATTTTACATCCCCTCTGAAGGTTTTAAAACAATATCAGATATGGTCGAGGCAAAATCTCTGGGATTGAAGGCTGAGGAATATTATGAATACTTAGAGCTTGGAGATATCAATGAATATAAAAGATATAAATCTTCTGGATTTAAATCTATAGAAGAGTATAAGAAAGCTAAAGAACTTGGTTTTATTGGGGGGCTTGAAAAACTTGTAAAAGAGGGTATTGCAAGAAAAATTGACGATAATAAATATTGTATAGAGTACCTATACTATGGAATCTTAGAAGAGCAGGTATTTTCAAATGATGCCGAACTCTACAATTTTGCAATAGAACAAGGTTTCAATAGTTTTGATGAATTAGTTGAGGCATTAAAGGCAGGTTTTGGAGATGCGAATGAATATAGGGATGCTTTGAAAAGAGGATTCAAAGATGCCTACGAATACAACGATGCGTTAAGTAAAGGGTTTATGAATGCAGAAGAATATAGGATAGCAAAAGCTATAGGGGTTAATAGCAAAAAAGAACTTGAAGAATATATGGAATTAAAAAGAATCTGTGAGAATTTTGGATTAGAAACTTTTGAGGAAGGTTATTTGATAAAAATCTTGATGAGTATGGACCTTGATGAGGAAATAACACTAAGAGATTTATATAACAAACTAAAAGAAAAAGAGAGATTAATGAAAATAAAAAAAGATATGTTAAATAAGCTTACTAATCTTTCATCTCCTTCGTGGTATTCTACAAGATTTACGACAATTGATGACTTAGAAGAATATTTAGTAGATAGTGAGATTGTCTCTTATCTTGGAGAATATATTAAAGAGGAAAAAATTTTTAGAAGAATTTACCCACCAAAACCTTCAAGAAGAATTGTTATTATAGATGCCATAAGTATTTTAAATGATGTGTGCAATCTTTCGCCAAACTCTATAGAAAGTTTAATCAAAAAGATTAAAAGTGCAGGATTCAAGAATATTATTGTAGTATTAGATAGGGCAACATACTATAAAATTAAAGGAAAAGATGTTTGCAGATTTTTAGCTAATGAATGCGATATTAAAATCAACGAGTCAGAAGAAGAAGCATACAAACTTATAATTGAATATATTAAAAACTTTGGTGCTTTAGTTATAAGTAATACTTCATTTAAAGATTACATAATAAAAGATTCAAAACTATCCTATAGAGATATTAAAGAGTATATTATTCCATTCACAGTTGAAAATGGAGAAATTAATTTAGACATTGAACTGTTGAGAAAGCTATATACTGAAGTTGTTACAAAAAGAATCGAAAAGATAAAATCAGATGTGGTATCATGAAAGTAAGGATTAGGGATTTTATAGAAACCAAAGAGGGGCTATACTTTGCTGTAAATACCTATGCCCATCCTAAAAACTTATTTTTTGCTTTTTTAAGATATGTCCCTTATGAATTTGTAGATTTTGAAGTAGAAGAGAACAACATTAGAGAGATTAATGGGAGAAAATATGTAAAAATGGCTGAAAGTAAAATGGCTTATGAATTTTTAAAAGAAAAATTTAATAAATATCTTTTTTATGATGAAACAATCAACGTTTTAATGCATGCAATACCGAAAGAAGATGTAAAAAGAATTTTAAGCCCAAAAGATAGATTGAAGGAAATAGTATATGAAGAAAACAATTTAAATGAGTTAGAAGAAAAATGTAGAAAATTAGCTTTAATATTAGAAGATTATGGGGTTCCAATTAAAAGTATGGGTGTTAGTGGCTCTTTATTGTTAAAATTAAATAATAAAAATTCAGATATTGATTTTGTAATTTATGGAAAGGATATGCATAAAAAAGGAAGAGAGGCATTAAAACAGGCTTTTGAAGACAATAAACTAAAACCATTATCTGATGATTTTTGGAAAATTGCCTATAAAAAGAGGATTAAAGACAATACCCTAACTTATGAGGAATTTGTATTTTATGAAAAAAGGAAATATAACAGAGGAATTATAGATAATACGATGTTTGACTTATTATTTACAAGGGAGTGGGATGAAATAACTGAAAAATATGGAGATAAGAGATATAAAAACTTAGGATTTGCAGAAATAGAGGGAAGAGTTTTAAATGATGATTTTGCCTTTGATAATCCAGCAGTTTATAAGATAGAATGCTATAACGATGAAGATATAAAAGAGGTCGTTTCTTTCACTCACACTTATGCTGGGCAATGCTTTAATGGAGAGGAGATTATAGCAAGAGGTAAATTGGAAGAGGTTATTGATAAAGAAGGAAATAAATATAAAAGGTTGGTTGTTGGGACTACAAGGGAGGCATTCAATGAATATATAAAAATAAAAAGATAAAATAGGGCTTGTTATGATAGTTGAAACCCCCTCAAAGGTTATACTATTTGGAGAGCATGCAGTTGTTTATGGTTATAGAGCTATATCTATGGCTATTGATTTAACATCAAGTATAAAAATTAAACCATTGGATAAAGATGAAATAATTTTAAATTTAAATGACTTAAATAAAAGTTTAAAGTTGAATTTAAATGATATAAAAAATATCAATCCAAATAACTTTGATGATTTTAAATACTGCCTCTGTGCAATCAAAAATACTTTAAACTACTTAGATATAGAGCCAAAAAGTGGCTTTGAGATAAATATTACCTCAAAAATTCCAGTAAGTTGTGGTTTAGGTAGCTCTGCCTCAATAACAATTGGAACTATAAGGGCTGTTAGCAAATTTTATGGTAGAGAGCTTAAAGATGATGAGATTGCAAAACTTGGCTATGATGTTGAAAAAGAAATCCAAGGAAAGGCAAGTATTACTGACACTTCAACAATAACTTATAAGGGTATCTTGGAGATAAAAAATAACAAATTTAAAAAAATTAAAGGGGACTTTGAGGACTTTTTAAAAAATTGCAAGTTTTTAATTGTCTATGTTGAGAAGAGGAAGAAAAAAACCGCTGAGTTGGTTAATGAAGTGTCTAAGCTTGATTATAAAGATGAGGTATTTAAAGAGATAGACAACATTATTGAAAATGCTTTAAAAATAAATAATAAAGATGACTTTGGAAAATTAATGACAAAAAACCATGATTTACTAAAAAAATTAAATATTTCAACACCAAAAATAGATAAAGTTGTAGATATTGGGGATAAATATGGTTTTGGAGCAAAATTAACTGGGGCGGGGGGAGGGGGTTGTGTAATAATATTAGTTGATGAAAATAAAGAGAAAGAACTTTTAAAAGAACTAAATAAAGAAAATGTAAAAATTTTTAAGTGTAAAATGTTAAATTAACACTTTTCTTTTAAATAATTCACAATGTTCCTTCTAACTTCTCCAATAGTAAAGCCCCATTCAACTGGAATATTGTCCTTTTTATTTAAAATCTCAATTAAGTGAGCTACCCTTGGCAATCTTAAGTTAGCTTTTCTTATCGTCTCAACATCACTAAAAACCTCTTTTGGACTCCCTTCCTTCAAAATCTTACCATCATACATGACATAAACCCTGTCAGCATAAACAGGGACTAAATCAACATCATGCGTTGATATTATAATAGTCATACCTTTTTTATTTAAATCATAAAGTAACTTCATTATTTGAGATGCTCCAACAGGGTCTAAACCAGCAGTCGGTTCATCCAAAACAATAACCTCTGGTTTCATAGCTAAGATTCCAGCAATTGCAACCCTCTTCTTCTGCCCTCCACTTAAATGATGTGGTGGTTTATTTTCAAACCCCTCCATACCAACAGCTTTTAATGCTTCTTTAACCCTCCTCTCAACTTCTTCCTTAGGCAAACCAAGATTTAAAGGCCCAAAAGCTACATCTTCCTTAACTGTTGGAGCAAAGATTTGGTCGTCAGGATTTTGAAAAACTAAACCAACCGTCTTTCTAACTTCCATTAATCCCTTTTTATCGTATCTTATTGGCTTTCCTTTTATTAAAACTTCTCCTTTTGTTGGTTTTAAAATTCCATTGAAGTGTAGAAATAAGGTTGATTTTCCAACACCATTAGGTCCTAATATGGAAACCATCTCTCCCTTTTTTACTTTAAAATTTATTCCTTTTAAAACCTCAGTTCCATCAGGATACACATAATATAAATCTCTTGTTTCAACCATATACATTTATTCCACCTTAAATAACTTTAAAATCCCCAGTTAAATAGGATATTGCCAATAGAAAAGCTTCAAATAAAAGTATTCCTATTATATATACCAATTTTGGATTTTTTATCTCTTCGAGGGTTTTTAGCTCTCCATTGTAGCATCTTGAGCTCATTGTTATAAATAACTGCTCTCCTCTCTCCCAAGTTCTTATGAATAGGTTTGACGCTAACATCCCCAAAGATTTGTAAGATGTTTTTAAATCTTTGTATCCCAATCTTGTCTCTTGTGCATTCTGCATTCTGATTAATTCATCTAAAAGGACAAACACATACCTATACATCATCATGGCTATATCAACCACAACATTTGGTAAACCCAAACTTCTCAAAATATAGAAAATTTCAGTCATTGGGGTTGTTAATGCCAAAAATAGTGTTGATGTAACTCCTCCAAGCATTCTACTAAAAACTAAAAGCCCCATCTCTAAACCTTCTTTTTGAAATCCAATTGTAAAACCAAATATTTTGAATGAATATATTGGAGTTTCCCCATACCAAAATGCCATAAATATTAATGTAAAAATTCCAAATCCAATTGCTGGACTTAATAAGGTTAAATATACTTTTTTTGGAACTTTTGCTTTAAATAAGGTTAGATAAATCATCATAATAGCAATAATTAAAGGAACAATAACAGATTGTGAAGCAACACAGACAACTAATGATAAAATAGCAAAAAGAACTTTTAATTTTGGATTAACATTTCTTAAATTGTTGTTAAATGCAATACTGTCAATAGTATTCTGCAACAAAAAAATCACCTTTAAATTTACTTAAAAATAAAATTAAAAATAAAATTTAGGCATATTGAGATTTTGCTTTATAATAGCCGATAAAGTAGCCAATAATTATAGCTCCAATTGCTGCCTGTAAAGCAAACAACAAACTTTCAATTTCTCCACTTGGTGGTTCCCAGATTGGCTCGAACCATGGCTCGTAGTTAGGATCTATCTCTTTAATAACATCCTCCGCCTGGTCGTCAGAACCTCCAAAGTATCCTTCTTCCTCTCCTTTACCTGCATATATTATTAAAGGAATAACACACAAAATTACAACTCCCAAGAGCATTAAAATGTGTTTTGTTTCCAAATTATTCACCCCCTGCAGATGGAGTTACATTTAAGTGAGGGACTTCACTTTCATCAATAACTCCCAACTTCAATAAGATGTCTGGTCTCAATTTCTTTATGTAATCCCACAATACCATTGTTAAAAGACCTTCTGCAATTGCCAGTGGAATTTGTGTTATTGCAAAGACAGTGGCAAAGGCAGTGAATGTTTTAATTGGGTCATCCCCTGGAAATGCCAATGTTAATTGGATTGATGTTGTAACATAAGTTGCCCAATCAGCAAATATTGCTGCCAAACCAACGGCGTAGGTTGAATTAATCTTTCCTTTTAATGCTTTATAGATAATCCAACCAACGAACGGTCCAACAATTCCCATTGAGAAAACATTGGCCCCTAATGTTGTTAATCCCCCATGGGCTAATAACAACGCTTGGAACAATAAAACAATAGTTGCCAACACTGCTGTAACAGCAGGACCAAATAACACAGCCCCCAACCCATTACCACATGGGTGGGAACAACTTCCAGTAACTGATGGCATCTTTAAAGAACTTAATATAAACATGTATGCTCCAGCAACAGCAACTAATGGCTTTGCTTCTGGATTTTCAGATAGTATTTTCTTTAACTGCATTATTCCATAAGCTACTACAATACCTGAAATTACATACCAAATTACACACCATTGGAGTGGAAGAAACCCTTCCATTATGTGCAAATTATCACCCCAAAAATATAATTCAAAAAAACTTAACACATTTACAGTATTTTTTATAATATAAAAATTTAACGGTATTTTATTATTAATAAAATAAACTTTAATTTTATTACTATTAATGAGCTATTTTGTTTTTTTCTTATTTTTTATTATTACTTTGGATTAAAGACATTTTTAGTATTGATTAATTTTTCTTTTTTAGTAATAAACTATTTAAATAGGTAAGCCAATATAGTAATACTAAGTATTACCAAAACTCAACTTATATAAAAAGTAGTTATTATGGTGATGGTTATGAATTTATTATATGCAGTTACCGCCTTCATACTCGGAATGTTACATGCTTTAGAACCAGGGCATGGAAAGAGTGTTGTTGCCGCCTATGTCTTAGGAACTAAGGCAGATATAAAAGATGCCATATTATTAGGAGCTACTATAACTATATCTCACACAGCAGTGGTATTTTTATTGGGAATCATATCATTATATTTATTAGAAAGTTTAAATGTGGATTTAGTGCATGATATGATGAGCATTGTAGGGGGATTAATTTTAATCGCTGTAGGAGTTTGGATAATTAGGCATTATTTCCATCCTCATGAGCATAAAGTAGATACAAAAAAGGGAGTTATCGCTTTAGGATTATCTGCTGGCTTAGTGCCATGTCCAGCGGCTTTGGCAGTTTTACTATTGTCAATATCTTCAGGAACTTTAATTGATGGTTTGATTTATGTGGCAATATTTAGTATTGGGTTGGCTATATCATTAACTGGTTTGGCTGTTGCATTTGTTGAGAGTAAAGAGCTGATACAAAAATACATTGGAAGTAGAAAGATAACAAAACTTCCTTTAATAAGTGGGAGCATTATAATATTGATTGGACTATATACGATGTTTCATCCAATAGTTGAACACTTTATTTAAACTATTTTATTTTTAAAATTTGATTTATAAGTAGTTTTTTATAGTGGTAAAGTCATATCTATTTTTGTATTATACAACAAAATCAATAATTCCAAATAATGTGATACTATGGATAAAAAAAAGATGTCAAAATTTTCCCATATAACAAAGGTTCATCCCTGCTTTAACGAAAAAATCCACGATAAAGTTGGAAGGGTTCATCTTCCTGTTGCTCCAAAGTGTAATATTGCCTGTAAATTTTGTAGGAGGAGTTTAGGTAAAGAGGCATGCGAGCATAGACCGGGTGTAGCTTTATCAGTATTAAAGCCCGAAGATGTTGAGGAATATTTAAATAGGGTATTAAAAGAGATTCCAAACATTAAAGTTGTTGGTATTGCTGGACCTGGGGACAGTTTATTTAATAAAGAAACATTTGAGACCTTAAAAATTATTGATGAAAAGTTTCCAAATCTTATAAAATGTCTCTCTACAAATGGGCTGTTATTAAATAAATATTATAAAAAATTGGCTGATTTAAATGTAAAGACAGTTACCGTTACTGTAAATGCCATAGAGCCAGAGATTTTGAAGGAGATAGTTGAATGGGTTTATTATAACAAAAAAATACATCATGGCATTGAAGGGGCTAAGATATTGATAGAGAACCAAATAGATGGAATAAAAAAGGCATTTGATGAGGATTTAATAATAAAAATAAATACTGTCTTAATTCCAGAGATAAATATGAATCATGTTGTAGATATTGCAAAAGAATTGAAGGATTTTGTTTATATACAAAATATAATTCCTCTAATCCCTCTATATAAGATGAGTCATTTGAGACCTCCAACATGCGAAGAGCTAAAAAAAGTTAGGGAAGAGTGTGAAAAATATATTCCACAATTTAGAGCTTGTGGGCAGTGCAGGGCTGATGCAGTTGGTTTAATAAAAGAGAGGAAGATATTGGAGGAGTTCTTTAAAGAGAAAAACAAAGAGCAGGATAAAAAACTTGATGTATTTGAATTAAAACATTTCTCACATTAGTTTTAATTTCTTAATAATAAAGATTTTTAACCCTCTCAAATGCGTTTCTTGACAATCTATCTCTGTCTATTGCATAGACCTCCATTTTTGGGATTACTACTCTTACAGCATCTACCCCAACCTTATTTAAATCTACATATATTAACTTATCAAATCCAAATTCTGAAATCTTATTTTTTATAAACTCCAAATCCTTTTTTAAATCATATCTTGCATTGTTTGGCATATCTCCAATATTTATCTCCTCTTCAAACTCAAACCACTTTCTATGTATTCTCTTTAACCTCTCATAAGGGATTTTTGAGGTAAATTCCTCTCTTAATTTGGCATCTCTCCTAAATCCATGTAATTGGGAAGCTCTACTTTGAGCCACTTCAGTTAAAGCTCTTAAAATAGCTATCTCTGGATTCAAATGACAGCCAACTCCAACACACAACATTAAAGGGTTTTTACTCAAATCATCACACACAGCAGCAACGACTGGAATCTCAAATTCTGATGTCAAATCTTTTAGAATTATTTTAACCTCTGCATTTTCATATTTTTCAATCAACTCATGAATTAAAGGGTTTTTTGCATCTTCTGGGTTTATTTTTGTTGGAATTTTTCTTGATAAATCTGCTAAACTCCAAGCATCCCTCTCTACAACCTCCAAAGTTGCATGTAAAATTGCCTCATTTAAATTGTTTCCACTCGCTAATCCGTTGGTGTTTCCCCTAAATAATTTCCCTTTTGTGGGATAAAAAACAGCATCTGCTGGAACATCAACAATCTCGTTATTTATAATATCAAATCCTTCAACCCATTCTTTAACATTTTTATCTGCATATTGTGGTAGTATCAAATCTTCAACATTTATTGGATTATCTGGCTTATTTTTAACTTTATTTTTATCATAACCTGCTGAAAATCTCTCTATTGCTTCCATACATGCAGAAACCTTTGCTTGGATATCATTAGCTCCCTTTCCATAGTGTATGGCTATTCCTTCTTTCCCATCCAAAACAACCCTCCTTTTTAAATAATAGACGGGGATATTTACCTTATCTAAATGCTGTATATTTTTAATCTCTAATGTTTCAATCTTTTTCAATGCCTCTTGAATTTTTTTAAATGTCTCTTCTGGACTACAAACCCTATAACTCGCTAATTTGTATTTTATATCCATACTAAAAACCTCTAAGATTTTTAAATTATTTAAATTAAGTCAATCAACTGTATTGGCTTGCTTAAATGCCTTCTTGCAGAGCCAGGCACTTCATAAAATCCAGTTTTTAAATCTCTCTCAACCTCTATCATTTTAATTTCATCATAGGCAATAGTTTTTTTACATTTTTTGCATTTGTAGCCAGCTTTTTTACCCTTTGCTTTTAATGTTCCTCCACAGTATGGACATTTTTTGTCTTTAATATATTTTTTCTCCAACTTTAAGATTTTTATCTTCTCAATATTTATCCCTAATGGCTCTTCCCTTACAGTTCCATAAACAGCTACATAATCTCCAACTATCAACTTTCTTATTACATCTCTAAATCCTTTTGTTGGTTCGTAAGCTACACAGTCAATTTTTCCAGTTCCATCTGATAATCTAAATATCACATGCCCTCCCTCTATATCTCTCGGCTCCTCTACAACTCTTCCATAAACAATAACCCCAGTGTTTGGGTAGATGTCTTTAATATTCATCTTCCTTAAATGCACATCCGTTCCGTGATTTGTTTTAAAAATCATAAATCTTTCTGGTTTTTCTCCCTCAACCATATCCTTTGCCCTCAATAAGATTTCAGCATCAATTCCTCTAATCCCATATAAAACAGGACACGGTGTATTTGGAGTTATTAATATTTTGTTATTTTCATAATCATAGTTGTCAAAGGTATAAGGAAAAGTTTCCTTATCCATTTTTATAACGCTATTTTCATCAATCTCCCTCTTCTTTCCCCACATCTCTTTTTTTCTATAAGCTAAGAGCTCATATGTGTATGGAGGAGTTGATGATATAGCTCCCAAAGCTCCAATTATCCCCCTACCTAACTTGTATTTTATAAACTCTCCTCCAACTTTTAAGATAAATTTTTCAGCATAATCAACGCTGACTATATCATAAAGGACTTTTTTATAATAGTAGGTAAGTTTTTCTCTATTTTCTTTGTATTTTGTCTCGTCTAAAAATACAATACCTGGATTTGTATTTTCACATTCAAAATCTGTATATTTCTCAACCAAACTAATGGTTATATTTTTAATCTCCTCTTTATCTTTTGAATACAACTCATCCAATATGTGTATTGCTACCCCTCCGTTTCCTCTTGTTTTATATTTAACCATTGGATTCATTCTGATGAGTTTTGGCGTCTCTACGCTATATCCATTGCTCTTTAACTCCTCTATTAATAATGTGGCTATATAGGTAGTGCAATATTTATTTGGACTGTCTGTGTCATCAATGCCAATAAACATTTACATCACCA
>JBDOKN010000142.1:0-7195 GCA_039833665.1 Methanocaldococcus sp. | reverse complement strand
AAAATAATTATAACAAATTTAATCAGGTGATAATGATGATAACATGGTATGGTCATGCATGCTTTAAAGTAGATAACGTTTTAATAGACCCATTCGTTCCAAATCCTTTATGTAATTTGCCTTTTGATGAGATAATGGAAGGAGTTGATGTAATAGCAGTAACACACGGCCATGCAGACCACTTGGGAAACGCTGAAGAGTTAGCTAAAAGCTACAATGTTCCAGTTGTGTCAAATCATGAAATATCTGTTTATCTATCAGAAAGAGGAGTTTGTGCAGAGGGAATGAACATTGGGGGAACTATTGAAATAAATGGGGCAAAATTAACAATGGTTAAGGCAGAGCATTCATCAGATATATCTCCAACAATAAGCGGAGGGGTGGCTGCTGGATTTATTATAAATGATAGGGTCTATCATGCAGGAGATACAGGTTTATTTGGGGATATGGAACTAATTGGGGAGATTTATGCTCCACAAATTGCTCTATTGCCAATTGGTGGAAGATACACGATGGGAATAGATGAGGCATTAGTGGCTATTGAGCTAATATATCCAGAGATTGTTATTCCAATGCACTACAACACATTCCCAGTGATTGAAGTGGATGTAAATGAGTTTGTAAAAAAAGCAGAGGCGTTGGGGGTTGAGGTTATAGTTCCAAAAATTGGAGAGCCATTAGATTTATAAATCCTTAAAAATGGTTTTAAAAATATGAAAATGAGTAAAATTCTACCTTATGTTTTTTAACATTGATTTTATATGTTCTATCAACTCAAGGGCATCATCCATCTTCTTCAGTTCTTCAATACTAACAACAGGCAGATTTTTGTATTCTTTTTCCTTTTCTTCCAATATTAATAAGGAATATCCATCTAACAACCTTGACAATTCTCTAACAAATAATGCCTTTCTCTTTACTTCTTCACTACTTTTTTCTTCAATATTTGTTAATAAGATATTTAAGTTGTCATCTACATCTTTCTCAGCTACAGCATCAAAAGGAGCTTTTTCAACAACAAATGATTTAAATCCCAACTCATTTAGAAAATTTATTGCCTCTTTCTTAAAGTCCTCTAACTTTTCTAATCTATTTTCAACATCCTCATCATTAATAGGTTCAAATAAATCAATTCCTTTAACTAATGGCACATCTAAAAATTCCTCAATTTTTATAGCCACTTCAACAGAAGGGTTTGCCATCTGAGTTTCATATTTGTATATGGCTTTTCTTGAAACACCAGCAATCTCTGCCAACTTTCCTACAGAAATACCCATTGATTCCCTAACTTCCTTCAAGACCTTTCCATCTATCTTTACAAAGAATCCTCCTCTATTTGCATACACAACTGGAGGACTACCCTCTAAATAATCCCTAAACGTTTCAAAAGTAACTGCCTTTATATTGTATCTGTCATAAACAACACCATGCTCCATTGGAGCGTTTCTTGTTCTAATTCCTATAATTAGAGGAGTTCCATGCAATATTTTGCTAATCTTCTTTAATTCTTTTGATTGCTCCCTGCTTAAACTATCAATATTCTTTAAAATCTTTAAAATTAACCTAATATCATCCCTACTTGCAATCATGTCAAAGCAACTTCTCCCCAATGGTTTTGAAACTGTAAATCTATGGGCTCTCAGTAATTCAATACATTCAGATATTAGAATCTCTCTCATGACCATCACCCATAAAACTTTCTAATCTAAATCAACATAATATTTATTTTTTACGATTTGCATTTTCATATTATTGACTTTACCAATATAAAGTTTTTCTACCAAAAATAGAATTTTTGTTCTAATATAATGAATAACAAAATATTAATGTGAGCATAACACACATTAGTATAAAAAAATTTCTACTTAAATCTCATACACACCATTTATAAATGAAAATCATCAACTATCATAATGTCCATGTGGGAACATGCCAGAGCATATTTTATCTGGAATTAAGGCAATAGTAGCTATGAAATTAAGGAGAAAAGGTCTTATACAAAGAGAAATAGCAAAAATTATTAAGAGTGATAGGTCAATCGTCTCTCATTACCTCTCTGGAAGGTATCCAAAAGAGAAAATCTTAAAAGTGGCAAAAATTATTGAAGAAATGCCACCAAAATATGGAGCTAAGCTTATTCATTCTTTAACTGACGATAAAGAGCTTGCAAAGAGCTTAATAAAGGAGTTATACAACATAAAGCTTTCTTGGAATGAAAATTTCTGTTTAGCTTGTGGTTCTTGTTTAGGGTGTGAGGCACTCACACTCAACAACTTCACCATCAATATAGATGAAAATTCCTGTTATCTATGTGCATCCTGCATATTTAGATGCCCCACAAACTCATTAAAATTCATTAAGGAGGAATAACTATGATTGAGCAAGTAAAAGAGGTCTATGAAAATGGATTTATAATATATAGAGATGGAGAAGTAGAAAAAAGGGAACTATCTTGGAACGACGATTTATGTGTTGGTTGTGGTATATGTGCAGATATCTGTCCAGTAAATGCCATAGTTATGGGACCCTTGGGAGCCATAGCTAAGGGAGATATTGTAGCTCCAAAATTAGATATAGATAAAGATGTCTGTGCTTTATGTGGTTTATGTGCTTCTGCCTGTCCATTTGATGCATTGGACTTAAAAATTAACGGTAAATCAATAAAAGAGGATGAGAGATATCCAAAAATTAAAAGAGATATTAAAATTTACCAAGACAAATGTGTTTTATGTGAGCAGTGTGAAATGGTTTGTCCTCAGTCAGCAATAGAAGTAAGTAGAGAGTTAGCTGAAAGAAGTAAATTTGTTATTGGTGAAGTAAATATAAACAAGGAGAAGTGTGTTCTCTGCGGTATCTGTGCTGAATACTGTCCAGCTGATGCTATTAATTTAAAATATAATTACCCAACTCCAACAAATCCAAAACCAATAACAGATATAGAAGTAGATAAAGACGCATGCGTTTATTGTAAAGTTTGTGAGTTTGTTTGCCCACATAATGCCATTGAAGTCATCTGTTACAAATGTCCAATGATAAAAAGAGTTCCAAAAGCAAAGTTGTATGAAGATATTAAAGGAAAAACAGTTGTTGATAAAGATGCATGTGTAACCTGTGGATGGTGTGCATTTATCTGCCCAGTTGGAGCTATTGAAGTAGAGAAGCCATTCAAAGGAGAGGTTATTATTGACATTGATGCATGTAACGCATGTGGAGCTTGTATAGCTATTTGTCCATGTAGTGCATTAGAATTCCCAAAACCAAAGGATAAGGCAGAGAAGGTTCCAAGAATTATTGTTAATCAAAACTTGTGTGTTTTATGTGGAGCTTGCAGTAAAGCATGCCCAGTTAATGCTATAAAGGTTAAGAGAACTGAAATTAACTTTGAAAGAGAACCAAAGGCAATTGCTTGGAAGGAAGCATTTAATAAATTAATAAGCCAATAAAATAAAAAAATCAAAATCATTAGTTAAATCATTAATTAAAAATCATTGAAAAGGTGAGGAAATGAAAGCTTATGAGTTGGTAGTTTATCCAGAAAGATGCCATGGATGTGGGAATTGCGTCATTGCTTGTCCAGTTAATGCCAAACATCCAGAGACATGGGGAGGAAAAGGACCTTACAGTGATGATGTAGTTATTAGAGTCGAGAATGGGGCTGTAAAAATAGTTAATCAAGATTTATGTGGTGGATGTGGAGCTTGTATAGAGGCATGTCCAGTTAATGCCATAGAATTAGTTTTTAAAAGAAAATAAGCATTTGGTGAGATAATGAAGTTTATCCTGAACACTGGTAGAACAATATGGCAAGGAGAGGCAATAGAAGCGGGAAAAAATCTTGATTTGTATGTTAAAGCGGCTGGTGTTGTGTATATTAATGAGGAAGATATGGAAAAGTTGGGGGTTAAAGAAGGAGACAAAGTTAAAGTTAAGTCAGAATATGGGGAAGTTGTTGTTTATGTAAGAAAAGCTACTCAAAGAATGCCGGAGGGAATGATTTTCATACCAATGGGTCCTTGGGCAAACTGTGTTGTTAAACCAGATACACACAGCACAGGGATGCCAACATTTAAAGGATATCCTGGATTTTACGTTGAAGTAGAGAAGACAGATGAAGAATTTTTAGACATGAGAGCGTTAATGAGGAAAAAATACATTGATGATGTTGAATAAATTATTAATGTAAAATGTCAAGTTCAATGTATAATATAAATTAGATGGTGATAAGATGGAATATATTATAAAAAACGGGATTGTTTATGACCCATTGAATGGCATTAACGGAGAAAAAATGGATATTTGTGTTAAAGATGGAAAGATAGTTGAAAGTGTTTCTGATGATGCAAAAGTTATTGATGCTTCCGGATGTGTAGTAATGCCAGGAGGTATAGATTCACATAGCCACGTTGCAGGTGCAAAGGTTAATATTGGGAGAATGTTCAGACCAGAAGATAGTAAAAAAGATGTTTATGCCAAAAAAGGATTAAGAACAGGGTCAGGATTTTCAGTTCCATCAACCTATAAAACAGGTTATCAATACTGCGAAATGGGATATACAACAGTTATTGAAGCGGCAATGCCTCCGTTAATCGCAAGACACACTCATGAGGAATTTTTGGAAACTCCACAATTGGACAAAGCGGCAATGCCATTATTTGGAAACAACTGGATGGTTTTAGAGTATTTAAAAGAGGGAGATATTAAGGCATGTGCCGCTTTTGTTGCCTGGATGTTAAAGGCAGTTAAAGGTTTTGCCATAAAAATAGTTAATCCAGGAGGGACAGAAGCGTGGGGATGGGGTAAAAACGTCCATAGCTTAGACGACCCAGTCCCATACTTCGATATAACACCAAGAGAGATTGTTAGAGGATTAGCAGAAGTTAATGAACTACTTGGATTGCCACACTCAATTCACGTCCATCCAAACAACTTAGGGCATCCAGGAAACTGGGAGACAACATTAGAAACGATGAAGTGTGTTGAAGGAATTAAAGCAAAGCCAAAAGTTGGAGAGAGAGAAACAATTTATTACAACACCCACTGTCAATTCCACTCCTATGGAGGAACTTCATGGAAGGACTTTGAAAGTAAGGCATTGGAGATAGCTGAATATGTGAATAAATCAAAACATGTGGTTATTGATGTTGGGCAGGTTACATTAGATGAAACTACAACAATGACCGCAGATGGGCCGATGGAGTATGATTTACACATGACTAATGGTTTAAAATGGGCAAACTGTGATGTTGAGCTTGAAACTGGTTCTGGGGTAGTTCCTTTCATTTACAGCCCAAAAGGTCCTGTATATTCAGTTCAGTGGGCGATAGGTTTAGAACTCTTCCTATACACGGATGTTGATAAAGTAATATTAACAACCGACCATCCAAATGCTGGACCTTTCACAAGATATTCAAGAATTATTGCATGGTTAATGAGTAAAAAGTATAGGGATGAGTGGTTATACAACAAAGTTCATAAGTGGGCACAGCAGAGAAGCCATGTAGCAGATGCAGATAAAGAGTATGATTTATATGAGATAGCAAAGATAACAAGAGCAAACCAAGCTAAGGTCTTAGGATTGAGTGAGACAAAAGGGCACTTAGGCGTTGGAGCTGAGGCAGATATTGCCATATATGAAATAAGTCCAGAGGAGAAGGATGGTAAGAAAATTGAGAAGGCATTTAGATATGCTAAGTATGTATTGAAGGGAGGAGAGATTGTTGTTAAAGATGGAAATGTTGTTAAAGAGATGTTTGGAGATACCATATACATTGATGTGCAAGTTGGAGAGGACTTGATGAAAGAAGTTATGAAAGATATTGAAGAGAAGTTTAGAAGATATTACTCTGTCAATTTAGATAACTATCCTGTCTCAGAGGAATATGCACACAGTTGGAGACCTATAAAGATAGATGCAACTGATATAAACTAAGCTTTTTCTTCAAAATTTAATTTTTATAAGTGATTTTAATGATAACTTCAACAACTGACAACTTAGAAGGTTTTAAGATTGTAAAATATTTGGGTGTTGTAATCGGCTATGGAGACGACCCAGACGATGCCTTAGAGGATTTAATAGAGGTTGCTAAAGAGATGGGGGCTAATGCTGTTATTGGGATAAGAATTTCTAATGAATTAACAACTGAAATATCTAATGAAAACTATGCAGTTCCTGAATTAACATATTATGCCTATGGAACTGCTGTTTTAGTTGAAAAAGAATGATGGTGATGGTATGAAGGAGTTGATATTAACATTACAAAAAGAAATAATAGTCCCAGTAGAGATGGATAAGGTATTACCAGAAGCTATTGAGAAGATGAGCTTAGAGGAAATAAAAAACATTGAGTTAATTCAGGGGAGGAAAAGAATTAAATTAGCTGACATCTTTGATGTTGAGTTAAACGACATTGAAGGAGAGCCAAGAATTGTAATTAAAAACTCAAATCAGAAGTTAAAATACATCGGTTCAAAGATGACAAAAGGGGAGGTTATAGTTGAAGGAGATGCTGGAATGTATGTTGGAGCTGAGATGAAAGGAGGAAAGATAGTTGTTAATGGTAATGCCGACAGCTGGGCTGGGCAAAATATGAAAGGAGGAGAGTTGTTAATTAAAGGAGATGCAAGGGATTATGTTGGCTCTGCCTATAGAGGAGATTGGAGAGGTATGAGTGGAGGAACAATTATAGTTGAAGGAAATGCTGGAAATGAAATTGGAGAGTTTATGAAGAAGGGGGTTATTCACATAAAAGGGGATGTAGGAATAATGGCTGGAATTCACCAAAATGGAGGAATAATTATTATTGATGGAAATGCTGATGTTAGAGTTGGGGGAGAGATGAAAGCTGGAGCTATAGTCGTCTATGGTAAGGTTGAGGATGTTCTTCCATCTTTCAAGTTTGAGGGCATAGTTGAGAATCCTGTTATAAAGTTGAGTAAAAAAGATGAAGGGACACCAATAACAGGGACATTTTATAAATTTATTGGAGATTATGTAAATAGAAAACCAAAAGGGCAGTTGTATATATCAGTTGATAGCAATCCTGACTTAATTTAATTTTGAAAAACACCATTCTTATTTTTCTACAAAGTTTCATAAAATCTCAATAAAAATTCTTTTTTATTATCGAAGCATAAAACTATTTATACAAATATTTGCATAAATATTAATATCACATTAATGCCACATTAATAGGGT
>JBDOKN010000141.1:0-3435 GCA_039833665.1 Methanocaldococcus sp. | reverse complement strand
GAGATTGGAGTTATTAAAGATGGAAAACTTCATTTATATGACAACTACATAGCTATTGACAAAATAGACCCAAATCCAAAGGTATTTAAAGTTGTAGATGTGGAGGGCAATTTTAAAGATGGTGATATAATAGTTATCGAAAATGGAGATATGAAGGTAAAAAGCACCGATGAGAAAGTAGCTACTAAATATATTATAATTCATAAATAAATAAATCAATATAATCAAAGAGTATTTATAAAACTTTATATACCTAAATAATATTTATGTAAATTTGAAACATTTTTAGATGGTGACATTAATGGCAATAGCTATCGCAATAGCGTCTGGAAAAGGAGGGACTGGAAAAACAACAATATCTGCAAATCTTGCTGTAGCACTTGCAAAATTTGGAAAAAAAGTAGCTGTTTTAGACGCTGATATAGCAATGGCTAATTTAGAGCTTATTATGGGATTAGAAGGAAAGCCAGTAACTTTAAACGATGTATTGGCTGGTAAAGCAGATATAAAAGATGCAATTTATGAAGGTCCTGAAGGAGTTTTAGTCATCCCGGCTGGAGTTTCATTAGAAAAGTTTAGAAGGGCTAAACCAGAAAAACTTGAAGAAGTTCTAAAAGCTATACACGACCTTGTCGAGATCTTAATCATCGATTGTCCAGCAGGAATTGGAAAAGAAACATTGGTAGCAATATCATCAGCAGATGGTTTAATAGTTGTTGTAAATCCTGAGATATCATCAATATCTGATGCATTAAAGATTATCGCCATAACAAAAAGATTAGGAACTGATATTATTGGGGCTATTGTTAATAGGGTTTCAAATGAAAGCACAGAGTTGGGAGTTAAGGCAATAGAGACAATCTTAGAGGTCCCTGTTATAGGTGTTGTTCCAGAAGACCCTCATGTTAGAAAAGCTGCTGCATTTGGAACTCCTCTCGTTATTATGTATCCTGATTCCCCAGCTGCTCAGGCAATTATGGAGATTGCTGCTAAATTAGTTGGAGCCAAATATGAAGCACAATTTAAGAAGAAAAAAGAGTCATTTATATCTAAGTTTATTAAAGGATTGTTTGGGAGGAGATAAAGATGATTTTGTATATAATTGTGGCTATTAGCATAATCCTCAACATAATACTTGGGATTAAAGTTATTCAACTCCAGAAAGAGTTGGATGAACTTAAAAGAGCTACAAGATTGACAAAAGAGGAGGTTGAAAAACTAAACGAAAGGTTGAGAAAATTGAAAGTTGGTGGGTAGGATGAAAAAGATAATCCTCTCGCTTCTATTATTATTTTTTATAACCTCAAATTATGCCACTAATCCAGATATTATAGTAATCCCAGAAAAATGTTTAGTTAACAACTCTGTATATGTCATATTTCAATGGAGGGCTCCTTACAATGTTGAGGACTTTAATGTTACAGTTTTTTCAGATGCTGTAGTTTTTAAGAATTCCACATTACACTATGCAGGTGTTGCAGAAGATGCTAAAGTGTTTTATATATTTGAAGGTAAAGCTATAAAATCCGGAAATCATACAATTAATGTTCAAATGAAATACTACATTAACGGCGTAACCATAAAGAAAACATTTTTAGAGAATGTTACAATACTCCTACTACCTGAGATTACAAATAAAAATGTTACGAATGCATCATCTGAAATATATAACAATATCTCAACTCTAAAAAATGTTACTAATATATTTACTACTACAAATATAACAATTTCTAAAAATATCTCCAAAAATATATCAGAAAATATATCAAATATACAAATATCAAACATATCCAATAATAAATTAAACTTAAACAAAACAAAAAATGAAAATCTAACGAATCCTAATAAAAATAAAAAAAATAACACATCATTGCATATAAATAATAATGAAACATCAACACAAGGTTCTCAAAATACCCAAAATAGTGGTTGGTTAATGTATGGAATTTTTGGATTAATCCTTGGGATAGTGTTTGGGTTTATTACAATATACTTAATCAAAATCTAACTATCTACCTATTTTTAAATGATTGTAGTATAAACTTAATTTTTTAAATATTATTTGTCTCTTTTGTATATTTGGGGGTTAGTAAAATTTCATGTGATAACTTATGATTGCGATAATTCCAGCGTTTAATGAGGAGAGAAATATTTTAAAGGTTTTAAGAGATTTAGAAAAATTAGGAGTTGATGCCATAATAGTGGATGATGGTTCAAAAGATAACACTTCAAAAGTTGTTGAAGAATTTTCAAAAAATTCTAAGATTAATATTTATTTAATAAGAAATGAAAAAAATGAAGGAAAGGCAAAGGCAATAGAGAAAGGAACAAAATTTGCTTTATCATTGAACAAATACAAATATATTATATATATTGATGGAGATTATCAGCACAAGCCAATGGATATCCCAAAACTGTTAAAAAGATTAAAAGATACAAATGCAGACGCCGTTTTTGGTATTAGAAAATATAAACATATCCCATTTCATAGGCAGATATCTAATTTTCTTGCCTCAATTCTTACATCATTAGCAGTATTTATATACTCAAAAAGATTTTATTTTTTTAGAGATGTCCAATGTGGATTTAGGATAATAAAAGCCGAATTTTTAAAAGATATGAATTTTGGAGAAGGTTATGCAGTTGAGCATTTCATCGCCTTGCAGTTAGCGAAAAAAGGAGCTAAGATAATGGAAGAATACGTGAGTGTTGAATATCATGATGAAGCAATTTCCTATATAACTACAAAGAAAATCTTAGAAGTTGCTAAGCAGGTTATAAAGTTCATTTTTTTAAAGCAATAAAATTTAACAGTAATCTTTAAATAGTAAGTTAAAAATATTAGCAACACAATAAATTTTATATATCGGAAATTTAAAACAAACATAGTCCTTCTCTTTATCTATAAAACGAAACAGCTAAAAAATAGGTGATGATAATGGCTTCCTTAAGACCAAACAGATGTTACAGAGATGTAGATAAACCACCATACACCAGAAAGGAGTATGTTAAAGGGGTTCCACAACCAAAGGTAGTTCATTTCATAATGGGTAACTTATCAGCAGAATTTCCAGTTAAGGTTAATTTAATAGCAACAAAACCAATCCAAATAAGACACAACGCCTTAGAGGCAGCGAGAGTTGCCGCAAACAAATATTTAACAAAGATGTGCGGTAGAATGGGTTATAAGTTCCAAATTAGAGTTTATCCGCACCAAATATTAAGAGAGCATAAGATGGCTACAGGAGCTGGGGCAGATAGGATTTCAGATGGGATGAGATTAGCATTTGGAAAACCAATTGGAACTGCTGCAAGAGTTAGAGAAGGGCAGGCAATTATGACAGTATGGGTAAATCCAGATAAATTCCCAGCCGCTAAGGAAGCTTTAAGAAGAGCAGCAATGAAATTACCAGTCCCATGCAGAGTAGTTATTGA
>JBDOKN010000140.1:4621-6877 GCA_039833665.1 Methanocaldococcus sp. | reverse complement strand
ATTTATAACCAATGGTTGTTGATAACAAAAAAGCATAAATAAGATAGTTTAAAGGAGAAGGCAAAAGCATTATATATTTTTCAATAAAAAAAGCCGTGAATCCAACAACAAATAATGTGGTTAGTGTTGTTATTGAGCCAAATAAAAAGTCCCTATATATATTCTTGCAATTTGTAGATTTAAATATATTTTCTAAAAAAGCTATTAACTTCCCTATCCAAACCGTTGGATGGATTTTCTCTGGCAACTCTCCAATGATTCTATCAAAAATGACAGCCAAAAATAAAATTATTGGATTTAGCATCATCTCCCTTTTATTATCTCATCAATATCTCCAAAAATAACATCGCTTTTACAAAAACTTGGTAGATAAACGGCAGCTTTTCCAGAGTTTGTTGCCACTTTTTTATATCCTAAATCCTCAATTGGAGAAACAACCATACAGGTATCTTTAACTACCTTTCCTCCAGCTTTTTCAATAATCTTTGTATATCCCATTCTATCTGCAATTGATTTAATATGAAGAGAGCAGCAAACCCACAAATCAGCATCTAATTTTTTATCCTTTAAAATATCAGCTATCTTTTTAATCTCCATTAAGCTACAATGTGGGCAACCAATACAAATTAACTCTGGCTCTTCGTTTGTTGTGTTTAGCTTTTCATAACCTTCTTTTATATCTTCAATGCCAATAGATATTTTTTCAACTTTATCATCAACAACCTCTTTAACCCCACATTCAGCAGTTAAGTTTTTTGCGTGATATAATGCAATACCACCACTTGCAGCCATTGCAGCCCCCAAGGATTTTAAATTATCGTTATTTGGATTTAATTTATATAGATTTTCAAAATAAGGAATGCCATTTTTCACAATCTTTCCAACTAAGTAACCCAAAGCTCCATAAAAACTTTCTCCAAATTTAAAGTTAGATATTAGTTGGCTATCTAACTCAATAATATGTGTTGCCTTTCTATTTTCATCCAAATGATAGCCATAATATGGTGTTTTACCAATAATAGCTGATGCTAAGGCAGAAGGTCCTCCTTCTCTATTGGTTTTAGCCCCCAAAACAGAGTTTGCAAAGCTCACAGCTGAACTTTCAGCCCAACTTATATGCTCTCCAAATTTTGGAACATTCCCAGCTAAATAGGGAGTGCAAGTGCATCCAATCTCAACTTCCATTTTTTTAAATGCCTCAATAATCTTTAACTGCTTTTTGGCAAACTCCTCATCAATACCAAGCTCTCTCCATGTATCTAAATCCATTCCAGCTGGGTTTAAAGTGGCATAGACCTTAACTTTAATATCTTCTTTAGCAAAATCTTCCAAAAACTCCAAACCAATATCTTTAATGGTTTTATATGAGACACCAGATATTTGAGCAGATTTTATTGGAATTAGCTTCTCAGCTCCATAAATATCTCCCAATGAAACCAATAAATTCATACATCTTTTTAAAACCTCTCCATACTCTCCATCTAATATCTTTTCTTCTTCTTTGGTTAGATACATTATAATCCCTCACATTTTTACTAAAAATTTGATTAAAATAGATTATAGTGGGCTGAAAGTGGTGAAGTCCTATGGGTTGGATGCATCTTTATTCTCACCCACAATCTTTTTCATATAGAATCTCTCTCCATTATATTTCAATTTTATCAACCTCTCTTCATTCACCATCTTCTCTATAATATCAAAGCTAATATTTCTCTTATTTAGTAACTCTTTAATAACCCTCTCCTCATGGGATGAACTGAAGTTATTGCCAATATCTCTTCCTCAATATTTCCAGATATTGTAAAATCAACTCCTTCACACTTCCCTAAGAGTTCAACCTTATCTTTTCCAATAATTTCATTAAATATGGTTAATATTTTGGTTATAACTTCTATTTTAGGAGGTTTTATATGCTTTTCAGACGGGGTCTTATTGGAGTGTTTAGATAGCACTTATCTGGCTTTAACTCCTTTAAAAACTCTGCCGTCTTAATTATAGATTCCTCTGTATAGTTATAGGTATCTCTAAATGCTATCATTCCCTCCAAGATTTTATCTAACACCAAATCTTTATGAGGTCTATTTATCTCCTTCCAAAATTTTTCATCAGTAGAATCAACCTTAAAAGATACTTAAATCAAAGTTTAATGAGTCATTTCTAACATCATCTCTCCAAATTAATGATGAGTTTGTAATTATTGCTATTGGAATGCCAAAATCATTAAGCATTCCAACTTCTTTTAATAAATTTACATCT
>JBDOKN010000140.1:0-4521 GCA_039833665.1 Methanocaldococcus sp. | reverse complement strand
CTTATTTATCTTCTCTTTTACAGATTTAAAGATATCTTCTGGACTATAAAACTCTCTCCTCTTTATAGTTTTATTTAAGGTTCTTCCAACTTGGCAGTATATACAATCATAACTGCAAGATTTAAATGGAATATTATTTATACCTAAACTCTTCCCTAACCTCCTTGATGGAACTACACCAAAGGCTATAGCCATGGAACCACCAAAAAATAAAAATTAAAGATATTACTTTATCTTCTCCTTCTCAGCTTTCTTCTCATTAACTATGTCCAAATATTCCTTTAAAATTTCTTTACTTTTTACAGCATCTCTAACATTCTTATTCTCTATACTAATAACTCCATCATAGCCAATCTCTTTCAGCTTTTCAAGAACTTCAATAAAGTTAATATTTCCCTCTCCAATTTTTAAATGCTCATCATCATATCCGTTGTTGTCGTGGGCATGAACATGTATAATCCCAATGCCAATATTCTGCAGTTTTTCAACAAATTCAGCTGGATTTCCAGCAGTGTTTGCATGCCCTATATCAAACGTTATTCCCAAATTCTTTGAGTCAATATCTTTAACAATCTCTAATAAAGATTCTGGAGTTATCCCTAAAACTCCTTTAAAGTTTGGCATGTTCTCCAAACCAATTTTTATGCCATAATCTTCAGCTATTTCCACAATCTCAGACAGTGTTGAGAAGTTGTTATCTAATATCTCATTCACATAGTTACTCCAAAGCTCTGGAATATAACCAGGATGCACAACAACAACCTTTGAGTCAAGTTCAAAAGCTCCCTCTATGGCATCCCTAATGCATTCAACTGTCAATTTCCTAACTCTCTCATTCATTGACGCTGGATTTAAGTCAGAGAATGGAGCATGGACTACAATCTCAACCTCATACCTATCTCTTAATTCCATGAGGTATTTTATGTTTTTAGGAGACAGGTAGTGAGTTCCCTCACAAACGATTTCCCAAGCATCGAAGTTGTGTTCTGCTATCTTCTCCATTGAGGATGTTAAGCTTTCTGGTAGAAAAACCAAGGATGAGATTCCAAACTTCATATTTAACACCCTTTGATTTTTTGTCTTAATTTAGCTTCTAAATAATAGTTTTTTTCAAAATATTTTGAAATACATAAGATATTAATGAACTCCTTCCATTAGAAAGGAGTTCAAATTTCCTTAATAAATTTTATTCACTTTTGAAAAGAACTATAATAGTTATGTTGTTAATAACTTTTAGCTTTTTGGTTGCCAACGTAATATTTATATACCTTTAGTCCCAATCTGTCATTAATGATAATGATAAATTATTGGTGGATAAAATGGATTTTCAAATGGCATCATTCATTACATCTGGGCTCTTAGTTATTATTGGTTTATATGGGGTATTTTTTGTTGATAATGTTTTGAAAAAAATCATCGCCTTAGAGATTTTAGGTAGTGGGGTTAATTTAGCTTTAATTACAATTGGATACAATGGGGGAACTATCCCAATAAAACTCCCAAATATGCCAGTAGAAGTATTTGCCAGAGAATCTGCTTATCCATTAACACATGCTTTGGTTCTGACAAACATAGTTATAGAGGCATCTATGCTTGCTGTAATGCTTGGCGTTTCTATAATTTTATATAAGAAGTATAAAACACTCAAAAGCTCTGTAATACTAAAAGAGGATTAAATTCTGTTTTAAGTTTTACTAAACAGTTTGGGTGGGAAAATGAATTATCTGCCAATGATAATAGTGTTTCCATTAATTATGGCAATAATCATGAATTTATTGCATGGAAAGGAAAGAGCAGTTAAATATATCACATTTATAACTGCAATTGTTTTGATTATTTTACCATTTGTCAGCCAATATGGTTATTACTACTTTGGAGGACATGGGGTTGTTGATGGATGGGTTTCTGGTATTGCCTATCTATACAACCCAGCAAAGCAGGCAGTTATTGTAACTCTCTCATTAATTGCATCTCTTGTTTTAATTACTGGAATGGGGGAGAAATTAAAGAACAACATGTTTGTTACTCTCTCATTAATGGGATTTGCAAGTATTGCAGCCATAGTTTTGGCAGATGATATTTTTAACTTGTATGTGTTCTTTGAGATTGTCTCAATTGTTCAGGCGGGATTAGTATTTTTATCTGGAACTGAAGAGGCATATAAAGCTGGATTAAGGTATATGATAATGGGTAATGTTGCAGCATCTTTAATGCTCTTAGGAATAGCTTTCTTATTAGCTTCAACTGGAACTTTAAACATTACAGACATGAAAAACTATCTATTAGTTGATAATCCAATGATTTATGGTGGCTTGTTATTATTAATTGTTGGTTTGGCTTATGGAGCTGGATTGCCACCTTTCCACAATGTTAAAGCTGATTTGTATGCAAGGTCTAAAGGTTTTATCTCTGCAATGTTGCAAACATACTCAAAGTTTGTGTTAGTTGGTTTAATGCTAATTATTCTAAAATTATTTAACGGTTTAGATTACTTTGCAAGTGCTCGTGGAGTTTTAATTGCATTGGGAGTTTTGGCTATGGTGTTTGGGGTAGTGATGGCGTTGTTGCAGAGTGATTATAAAAAGCTTTTAGCATATCATGCTATAAGTCAAGGTGGCTATGTAGCTACCGGCTTAGCCTTAGGAACACCATTAGGAATTGTTGCTGGCATCTTTCATGCTATAAATAACGTTATTTATAAATCTGCCCTATTCTTGGGAGCTTATATTGTAAGTTGTAAGAGAGGAAGTAATCTGCATAAGTTAGGGGGCTTACTACCTCTAATGCCCTCAGTAGCATTTATGGTTTTGTGTGCTAAGCTTGCAATAAGTGGAATCCCACCATTTAACGGCTTTCAGAGTAAGTGGATGCTTGCTCAGGCGGCTATGCAAGTGAATATGCCAGAAATAACCATAATAATGATTATTGTAAGTATTGGGACTTTTGTCTCAATGATGAAGGCATTCTATTTAATTTACTTAAAGCCAGTGGATGAAGAAACACTAAAAGAATATCAAAACAAGGAAGTTCCTAAGTTGGCAGTATTTAGCTTGTTTGTATTAACCGCTTTATGTATAATTATTGGTATCTATCCAGACATTGTAACAAACTATCTCTGGGACTATGCAAAGGAGTTGGGTGTTGATTACTGCTTAAAATAACTTAATTTTGGGTGGATTTTATGGATTATAATGACTTTCAAAAAAAGTTGGATAAAGAAGAACATGGAGATGGTATTACAGTTGGGGCTGTCTTTACTGGAGAATTCAGCTTATATTTATTGTTTATATTTGGGGCATTGATTATTGGCAGAGTTTATGGGAAAACACTAATGACATTGTTTGGATTGGCTGCATTAGCTTTCTCTTTATCAGTATCTCCTCTAATATTTAAGTTTAAGGAAGAAAACTCAAACGCTATAAACTATCAATTGTTTTGGCTGTCTATATTCTTGGGGGCAATTGCATTCTGCATCTATATGACAACAAGGTGGTAAAATGGACTCTAAAAGAGATTTAGCTGTTGCCATATCCTTCTTTATATTTGGAGCATCTATATTGTATAGTTTAGCCAATATGAAAGTAAATCCCGGAGTTAATATTGTTTATCTCACTCATTATATAATTCCAAACTATGTGTGTGCTGTAATCTTTGATTGGAGGGCTTATGATACTCTGGGAGAGTGTTTGGTCTTAGTTGTTGCCGTTATGGTCTCTTGGATTGTGTTTGGAAAATCGTTGTATGATAACACCTATTTAAAGGAGTTATTCCATGCTCCAGAGTCAGAGGATTATATAACACTCAAAGGTTGGGGAGAATATACTCCAATAATTAAGTTTTTGGCATTTCCTATGAGTGTTTTAATGGTTGCATTAGGAATTGTAACTGTGTTAGGAGGGCATATAACTCCAGGAGGAGGATTTCAAGGAGGGGCTTTAATTGCTGCTGCATTTATACTTTCAGTTATTGCATTTGGTTCTAACAGTCCATTATGGTTTGAACACAAGTTTTTGGAGAAGTTAGAGGCATTAGGAGCTTTAGGTTATCTATTACTTGGTGTTGCAGGGATGTTTATTGGAGGATATTATCTATTCAACTTCACGGAAATTAACGGATTCGCTATATTTCCAGCACCAAAAGAAATTACAACTGCTGGAATAATCCCATATCTAAACATAGCTGTTGGATTAAAAGTTTTAGCTGGGTTATCAACTGCTGCATTCTTGCTTTCTTGTGAAAAGGTTATTATTGAGAAGATTAAAAAATCTGAGGAAAGATTGGAATAATGGTGATTTAAATGCTTGATGCAGTATTGGCAGATTATTTATACTATCCTTCAATTCTTGCATTTTTATTTGGAGTTTTGATAGGGGCTAAGTATAGGCATAAAATAAGGAATATTTTAGGATATTTAATTTTAACTGTAATTATTTCCTATTTCTTAAAGGCATTTCCATACTACGATTTATTACCTTTATCTTGCTCCTATCTATTTGCAGTTATTGGCATAATTATTGGAAA
>JBDOKN010000139.1:0-7385 GCA_039833665.1 Methanocaldococcus sp. | reverse complement strand
CTATTAATATATTCTATACTTTTTAAACATTAAAATCTTAACTTCATCGTTTATAAACATCCAAATTATTGCATAAATCCAAACAAATAAAGCCAATTTCCATCCAATTGGTTCAATAAATATACCATAAACAGCCAAGATTGTTCCAATAATGTCTGTAATTATTACCGCCAATAGCATCAATAAATTTGGATATGGCTTTTTCCACAATCTATCTTTTGACCTTGCAACTAGTAAGGTTGAATGTCCAGCAACTATTAATTTTAAAAATATTAGGGTTCTAATCATCTCTAAAGATAGATGCATATAAAAATCAGCAATATAAAGTAATAAAAATGAGCTACAAACACCAGTTAAACCAAGTGCTGTTGAAACTGGCAATATTTTATTTAATTCCCATTTAACTGGCTGTTTTGCTTCAATAACATTATCATACGCTATAGTTAATATTGGAATATCATTTAATATCGCCAATAGCACAATCATTATGGCAGTTATTGGGTAAAAACCAAGTAATAATATTGATAATTCCATAAAGAACAAAACTCTAATTGTCTCGGTTATCCTATAAATGACATAATTTTCCATTCTCTCAAAAATTTTTCTTGCCTCTTTAATTGCATCAACGATAACAGATATTCCCGGAGATAATAAGACAATATCAGCAGCTGCTCTTGCGGCATCAGTTGCATTTGAAACGGCAATTCCACAATCTGCCTTTTTTAATGCAGGGGCATCATTGACACCATCCCCAGTCATAGCCACCATATGTCCCTTCTTTTGTAAAGAATCAACAATCTTATACTTATGCTCAGGAAATACTTCGGCAAATCCATCTGCTTCTTCAACAATATCATCAAATTTCTCTTCCTCAATCTCTCCTCTTTTTAGTTTTTTCAATAACTCACTAATTGATATTATCTTGTCTCCAATACCCAACATTCTTGCTATATTTTTGGCTATTGCGATATGGTCACCAGTAACCATCTTTATTATAACTCCAAGTTCTTTTATTTTTTTGATTGCTAATGGAGCATCGTCTCTCGGAGGGTCATACAATGGGATTATTCCAACAAACTGCCATCTTCCATTTTTATAAACTGCAACTCCCAAAGCCCTATAACCATTTTCAGCAAGTTTATCAACAATCTCCTCAACCTTTCTTCTTAATTCTTCATCTGCATTACATAAATCCAATATAACCTGAGGAGCTCCTTTTGAGACCTTAAATTCTTCATTATTAGTTATTTCTGCTTCTGTCCTTTTAATAACAGGGTCAAATGGGATGAATTTTTTTATTTTATAGTTTTTTATTCTCTCAGTTAAGCCCAATTTTTTTGCCTCATTCAAAATTGCCATATCTATTGCATCGGCATCTTCCTCTCTTGAAGCAAGAGCGGCAAATAAAACAACATCCTCTTTACTAAATCCATTTAAAGCTATTATTTCTCCACATACAAGCTGATTCTTTGTTAAAGTTCCAGTTTTATCTGAGCAGAGAATATCAACCCCTGCCAACTCCTCAATAGCTACAAGTTTTTTGACTACTGCATCCTTCCTTGCTAAATTTAAAGCTCCAATAGCCATAGTTATTGATAACACAGCCGGCATTGCCGCAGGAATTGCTGCAACTGCTAAAACTAAAGCAAATTGGGCAGTTTCTATTATATCAGCTCCTCTCCATATCTCAACAATAACCATTATTGATATTAAAATCACCGCTAAAATAATCAAATAGTTCCCAATCTTAATAATCATCTTTTGATAAGAGCTAACTTTTTCTGCCTTTTCAACTAATTTAACAGTTTTCCCAAAGTAAGTGTTTAAACCAGTAGCTTTAACTATTCCTGTCATTTCCCCTTTTTTAACAATAGAACCAGAATAAGCGATATCTCCTACCTTTTTTTCAACAGGCAAACTTTCTCCTGTTAAGGCGGATTCATCTACAACTAAATAATCTCCATCAACCAATATTACATCAGCAGGAACAATATCTCCAATTTTTATTCTAACAACGTCTCCTGGAACCAATTCCCTTGCTGGGATGGTTTGCCATTTTCCATCTCTCAAAACCCTCGCATTTAAAGCCATTTTTTGTTTTAAAAACTCTATAACATTCTCTGCCTTATGTTCTTCCCAAAAACCAACAACACCATTAACAATTAATAAAATTAAAATTATAATAAAATCTACCCAGTGTTTGATTATTGCAGATAAAATAGCGGCTATTTCAATCATCCAAGCAATTGGATTCCAAAAGTATGATAAAAACTTAATTATTGGATGAACTTTTTTCTCAGGAATTTCGTTATAACCATATTTTTTTAATCTTTCCTTAGCTTCTTTTGTAGATAATCCAGTTTTTATGGAAGTTTTAAATTCCATTTCAATTTTTTTGATATCCATAATACTCCCCACATATTGATTTAAAATAATCAAAAAATGAAAATAATTATTTAGCAAAGTATTTTAAAACATCCTTCTCAGTAATAATCCCTACAATCTTTAAATTATCATCAACTACTGGTAAAGCCCCTATATCGTTTGTTATCATTATTTCAGCTATTCTTTTTAATTTATCTCCTTCTTTTGCAGTTAAAACATCTCTCTTCATAATTTCTTCCATCCTAACATTCGTTATCTCCCTAACATTTCCTGTCTGCATATGATTAAAAGCCCAATCACTACCCAATAGCTTTATAAAGTCAGTTGATGTTATAATTCCCACTAACCTCCCTTCACTAACAACTGGTAATCTTCTAAATCCATTTCTTACCATGGTTCTCGCAACATCCTTTAATCTCTCCCCCGGTGTGGCAACAATAACCTTTTTTGTTATATAATCATCAATAACTTCGTTATCGTCTATTTTATCCAATAAAGCCCTTATCACATCCCTTTCTGTAATCAAGGATATTAATTGATTGTCATCATTAACTATTGGAGCTCCACCAACATTTTTTGTTAAAAATGTTTCTATTGCTTCATCAATATCAGCATTTTCTTTGAGGGTTATAACATTCTCCTCCATAATCTCTCTAACTGGTTCATTTATGGCTGCCAAGAAATTCCTTTCATGCTTCTCTCTAATTAAATTATATTTTGAACCCCCGCCCATGAAATCTACAATGTCCATACTTGTAATGATACCAACAACCTTGTTATTCCCAGCATTTACAACTGGCAATCTTCTATACTTATTTTCATTCATTGTCATCAATGCCTTTCTTATTGTAGTTGTTGGATAGACGGTTACGACCTCTTTATTTTGAACGATTTTTACCGCTTTCACGTACATCCCTCACATGTATTTTAAATTTGAAGATTAAATTTAAATGATAAGTGGTTAATGTAATTTTTATAATTTCCATGATTAATATTTAATATCCAGATAGCAGTATAAAATGGTTATCATTGTGATGGATATGAAAGATGTAGAAACTATTATAAAGGGAATAATAAAAGATATGAATCCAAGTTTTAAAAGAAAAACTTTGAGAGAACTTTTGAATGAGGAAAAGCCCCACACAATAATAAATGGTAAAAGGCATAGGATAAAAAGGAGAGAGCTTGAATTTTTAAAGGAAATAGCGAGTGAGGACTTAAAAATTCCTATTGTCTTAGAGGTCGATTCATCCTTAGGAGGGGCTATAAAAGTTAGTGGAAAAGAAGAGGTTAGGGTTATATCAAAGATTTTGGGAAGAGAGATTGATATCTTTTCAGAGAAGGATGTAATGTATATATACAAACCAGAGTTAAGGATTGTTAGAAAGGAATTGCCAACAACAACACAGCTTATATTTAAGCTATCATTATTTGATTGAGGGAAATTATGAAAACAAAAAAATACTACGGAAGAGACCCAATAAAGAAGCTTTTAAACGACCCCGAGAAAAGAGAAAAGATTTTTAAATTTTTATTTATTTTAAATATATGGGTTTGGTTAATGGTGTTTTTAGGAGCAATAATCTTTATCATATTGATGATAAGGTATTACTGGTGACATAACCAAAAATATTATTAACTTTGAGTTATCTAAGTTAATATTTATTGCTCAAGGGTTATTTATAACTTGGGTGGTAGGAATGAACACATTAATTTGGTTGTTTGCAATTATAGCTTTGAGCTTTTCTGCATTGGTAGGGTTAAGATTATCTTTTAAAAAAGGAACTGCAAATGTTTTGATTGGAGAGTCAATAATTACCGTTGTTGCAGGGACGTTGATGGTTGTTATCTCACAAAAATACAATATAGCTTTTGCTAACACCATTGCCTTAGCCATGTTTATCTGTGGGGTTGTCGGGGCATTTGCCTTCTGTAAGGTTATAGGTGGAGAGAATGGGAAAGCAAATCAGCCAAATTAATAAGGATGAGGTATTTATTGTTGTCCCCGCATTCAACGAGGAAAAGATGATAGGAGAGACATTAAGGAGTTTAAAAAATGAGGGATATAAGAATATAATAGTTGTTGATGACGGCTCACTGGATAAAACTTCGGAGATAGCTAAAAAAGAGGGAGTTATAGTATGTAGGCATATATTAAATAGGGGTTTAGGGGGGGCATTAGGGACTGGGATTAAGTGTGCTCTGTTATATAAACCAAAAACCATTGTTACCTTTGATGCAGATGGACAACATCATCCTGAGGATGTTGAAAAAGTAGTTAAGCCAGTTTTATTTGAAGGTTATGATATGGTTATTGGTAGTAGGATGATGGATAAAAATGAGTTAAAGAACATGCCATTAGTTAAAAGGGTTGGTAATTTTGGCTTAAATTTTATAACATATTTAATGGGAGGGTATTTTGTTACAGACAGCCAGAGTGGTCTAAGAGCTTTCTCCTATGAGGGAGCTAAAAAAATAATAGAGGATTTGAAGAGTGACAGGTATGAGGTCTCATCTGAGTTTATAATCTTAGCTAAAAAACATAAATTAAAGCTTAAAGAAGTGCCAATAAAAACTATATATACGGAATATTCAATGAGTAGAGGAACTAATGTTATAACTGGGTTTAAAATTTTATTTAAATTGATTATGCAGAAGATTTTTTAAAAATATAAAAATATAACTCCCAACTAATGAATTTCATAATTAAATATATTGCTCTTTTTTTCTTCAACTATATTTAGGAATTTTTTGGAATGGGGTCTGTCCAACATGGACATTTATAGATAAACATCTATGTTGGACTTGGGAGTCAATGTCTATAAATATTTTTATATTTATCTATGAAAAATTAAACTGTTTCAAACGGCACTTTTCATTGTTTCATATGCAATAAAATAACAATCTATTTATAAAGTTTTACTCTATTGGGTTTATCTAAACATAAAATCAATAAAGTGAGAGAATGTTTAGCATAAGGAAGGTAATAACAATCTCTGACTATATAACAATGCTAAATATAATAACTGGGCTTTTAGCTATGTTTTTAAATAATTTTTCACTAATCTATTTATCAATAATTTTTGATTCATTAGATGGCTATGTAGCAAGAAAGACAGGAACTGTTTCTGACTTTGGGGCGGAGTTAGACAGCATTTCAGACATTGTTAGCTTTGGAGTAGCTCCTTCCTACCTGTTATACCATAATTTTGAATCTAACTTGGTTTTGATATCGGCTATAATATTCTGCCTCTGTGGTGCTTTGAGATTGGCGAGATTCGGTATTTTAAATGTTAAAGGATTTATTGGCTTGCCAATTCCAGCAGGGGCTTTATTATTAGTTGGTTTCTGCCAATTAATCGATAGCTATTTAATTAACTCAATATTGGCTATATTGATAGGACTTTTGATGATTAGCGATATAATGTATCCAAAGTATCCTAAGAAGATATTTATCTATATATTTGCTATCTCTTTGGGTTTAGCTATAATTGGAATCCCACACTTTGCTTTGTTGTTATGCTTAATCTATGCCATTTATGGTATAATAAGATATTTTAAGAGGTGATTAGCAATCAACAAAGAAATTCTCAAAAAAATCCCAGAGAATATTTTAAATAAAGATGTAATAAACAAATTAGAAAATAAAGGAGTTGAGATTATAGATGTTTTAGGGAAGGGACATAGGGGAGTTGTTTTAAAAGGAATTTATAACAACAAAGAGGTTGCCATAAAAATCCCAAGAACAGACAGCCCAAAAAACACCATAGAACATGAGGCAAAAATCTTAAAACTCTTAGAAAAATACAACATAGCTCCAAAGGTTTATGAATATAATAGAAACTACATAATTATGGAATTTATAGATGGGGAGGAGTTGAAATCAGCCGTTGATAAATTAGATAAAGATAGATTGCTAAAAGTGGTAGAAGATATTTTGAAAATAACGTTAAAGCTTGATATCTTAGGGATTGAACATAAAGAGATACAAGGTGGAAGGCACTTTTTAATTACTAATAAAAAAACCTATATCATTGACTTTGACAAGGCAAAAGAAAAGAAGACCACAAAAAACTTTACTGGTGCTATTGCCTTATTGTTTGGAGAGGGAAGGATAGCAAAAACTATAAGAAAAAATCTAAATATAGGAATTGATGAAATAAAATTTATAAGGGAGTTTGCAAAAACATATAAAAAGCTCTAATGATAATAAATTATTAAGGTGATGCTTATGGTTAAAATTATCACAAGAAAGGTAAAAGACATTGAACCCCTAAAAGATGCGTTATTAATTGAAGGACTCCCGGGAATTGGACACGTTGGTAGATTGGCAGCTGAGCATTTAGTCCATGAATTTAAAGGGGAGAAGTTTTTAGAACTCTTCTGTTATGACTTCCCACCACAAGTTTTGGTTAAAGATGATGGAACTATTGAATATATGTGTGCTGAATTTTATAAAATAGAGGAGCCAAAGCCAATGATTGTTGTCTTAGGCAACACTCAAGCATTATCTCCAATTGGGCAATATCACTTAGCTGAAGAAATAGTTAAAATTGGAATTCAATATGGGGCAAACTTTGTCTATACCTTGGGTGGTTTTGGAGTTGGAAAGCTATGCGAAGAAGTTAAGGTCTATGGAGCTACAACATCAAAAGAGCTTGCTGAAAAATTAAAAGAAAATGGTATTTTGTTCAGAACTGATGGGGGAGGTATAGTAGGAGCTGCTGGATTAATGCTGATGTTTGCTGATTTAAATGGAATTCCTGGAATTTGCTTAATGGGAGAAACTCCTGGCTATCTAATAGACCCAAATGCCGCAAAAGCAGTTTTAGAAAAGTTCTGTAAGCTTGAAAATATAGAGATTAATATGGAGGAGTTGGAGAAGAGAGCTAAGGGCATGGAGCAGTTTATTGAAAAGATTAAGAAGTTTGAAGAAGAGATGTTAAAAGCAGCTCAGACAAAACCACCAAGTGAAGAAGATTTAAGATACATTGGATAAA
>JBDOKN010000138.1:0-5006 GCA_039833665.1 Methanocaldococcus sp. | reverse complement strand
CTAACAAATCTAATTTACTCTCTACTAATGTATGAGTATTAGCTTTGATGAAACTTTCTTAAGTTTCAAGCAAAAAGTTTTTAAACCCCAATAAGTCAAAATGAAGATAAAAATAAATTATAATTATTAAGGTTTTCATTAAAATATTTCATTGTTGGTGTTGATGATGATACCAATTATATATAAAGAGATGTGTCCAAACTGTAATGGAGAGATAACAAGTGAAAGATTGGAGATAGGGGTTTGTGAAAAATGTTTAAAAGAAAAAAAGAATTTTGAAAAGCTAAAATTATGTAAAAAACTCAAAGAAGAAAAGACATTGAAAAATTTAAAAGATTATTGCATTATTTGGAATGAATTTAAAGAATTTGAAGAATTTGTTAAAGATTTGGGATTTGAATTATTAAGTATTCAAAAAATGTGGGCAAAGAGAGTTTTAAAAAATAAAAGTTTTTCAATCGTAGCACCAACAGGAGTTGGAAAGAGCTTTTTTGGCATTTTGATGAGTTTATTTTTAGCTAAGAAAGGGAAGAGATGCTATATCATCTTACCAACAACCCTATTGGTTAAACAAACCTATGAAAAAATTTTATCACTAATAGAAAAAAATAAATTAGATATTAATGTGGTTGCTTATCATTCAGAACTATCTACAAAAGAAAAAAAAGAGGTAAAAGAAAAAATAGATAATAACGATTACGATATATTAATAACGACATCCAACTTCTTAGCTAAAAATACACCAAATACTATATTTGATTTTATCTTCGTTGATGACGTTGATGCTCTATTAAAGGCGTCAAAAAACATTGACAGAACTCTAAAACTATTGGGATTTGATGAAGAACTAATAAATGAGGCATATAAAATAATCTACCTAATAAAGATTGGAAAAATAGATGATGCATTAAAAAAGAGAGAGATTTTAAAGAAAAAAATATCTAAAATAAAACATGGTTGTTTAATCATTGCCTCTGCAACTGGAAAGAGTTATGGAGATAGGGTTAAGCTTTATAGGGAGCTTTTGGACTTTGAAATTGGATTTGGAATGAATAAGCTTAGGGATGTTGTGGATATTTATGATGAGGAGTTTAGCAAAGAGAAGATTTTAGAATATATAAAATTATTTGGTTCTGGGGGTATTGTGTTTGTTTCAATTGATTATGGGGTTGAAAAAGCCCAAGAAATTGAAGAGTTTTTATTAAAAAATAATATTAAAGCAAAATTAATTCATTCAAAAGATAAAAAGGGTTTTGATGACTTTAGAAATGGGGATATAGATATATTAATTGGTGTCGCCTCCTATTATGGTGTTTTAGTTAGGGGCTTAGATATGCCTGAAAGAGTTAGATATGCCATATTTTATGGTATTCCAAAGTTTAAAATTAAATTAAAGGAATATATTGAAAAATTAAAAGAAAAAGGAGAGTTAAAAGAAAACATAAGCATTGAAGGAAAAAATGAAGAGGAAATTAAACAGATAATAACTGAAAAGTTAAAGATAAAAAACTTTTCTTTAAGAAAAGAGGGGGATGAATATCTCTTATTAATTCCAGATGTAAAGACATACATCCAAGCTTCTGGAAGAACTTCAAGGATGACTGAATTTGGTTTAACCAAGGGAGCGAGTATTGTATTGGTTGATGAGAAAGAGATTTTTGAAGTCCTCAAAAAGTATATGCTCTTTATGTATGAGAGCGAATTTAAAAGAATAGATGAGATAAACTTAGAAGAGTTAATAAAAAAGATTGACGAAGATAGAGAAAAAATAAAAGTTGGAAGGGCTAAGGGAAAAGTCCCTGATTTGTTAAAATCTGTCTTAATGGTTGTAGAAAGTCCTAACAAAGCAAGAACTATTGCTAATTTCTTTGGAAAGCCATCTGTTAGAAAGATAAATAATAGAAATATATACGAGGTTTGTATTGGAGATTTAAATTTAATTATAACTGCAAGTGGGGGGCATGTATTTGATTTAGTAACAAAAGAGGGCTTTTATGGGGTTAAAATAGAAGATAATTTATATATACCAATATATACATCAATTAAAAAAGTGAATGGAGAACAATTTACCGACCAGAAAGATTTAGAGGAACTTATAAAACAGTTAATGGAGAAAGGAGAGAGAGTAAATGCAATGGACTCAAAAGAAAACATAAAAATTATTAGAGAAATTGCAGATGAGGTTGATGCCATATTCATAGCGACAGATATAGATACAGAGGGGGAGAAGATAGGTTATGATATAGCTTTAAACGCCCTCCCATTCAATAAGAATATTTACAGAGTTGGATTTAATGAGATTACAAAGAGGGCAATATTGAAGGCAGTAGAATCATTTAAAAAGGGAGAAGAACTTAGTTTAGATGAAAATAAAGTTAAAGGTCAGATAGTTAGGAGGATAGAGGATAGATGGATTGGATTTAGATTGAGCCAAAAACTTTGGGAAGTATTTAATAAAAACTATTTATCGGCAGGTAGGGTTCAGACACCAGTATTGGGATGGATTATAGAAAGATACAATGAACATAAAATAAAAGTTCCTTATTTATCATTAAAATTAGAAAACGATATTTACATTGGAAAGATTTGGGAGGAGAAATTTGATAAAGATGAGGTTGAGGTTGAAGTTAAAGTTTATGAAAAAGAAATTTCTCCGCTACCTCCATTTACAACTGACACTTTATTAGAGGAAGCTACAAAGAGATTTAACTTAAGTTCTGATGAAGTTATGGCTATAGCTCAAGAATTGTTTGAGTTGGGGTTATGTTTAACTCCAGACACTTATGTTGTGTTAGGGGATGGAAGAATTGAAACAATTGAAGACATTGTTAATGCTGAGGAAAGAAATGTTTTATCATTAGATTTAGATAATTTATCAATAAAAAGAGATACCGCCATTAAATTCTGGAAATTGAGATACAATGGAAACCTAAGAAAAATTACCTTATCAAATAATTATGAGTTAAAGGCAACTCCAGACCATTGCTTATTGGTTTTAAGGAACAATCAGCTAAAATGGATTCCTGCAAGAGATGTCAAGGAAAATGATTACATTGCAATGCCATTTAACTATAAGGTTGAAAGAAAGCCAATTTCCTTATTAAATCTTCTGAAATATTTGAATATTACAGATGTGTTGATAGAGTTTGATGAAAACTCCACAATATTTGAAAAAATAGCTGAATATATCAAAAATGATATTAAAACAAGCACAAAATACAAATATCTAAGAAATAGAAGAGTCCCATTGAAATATCTAATTGAGTGGAATTTTAATTTGGATGAGGTTGAGAAAGAGGCAAAATACATATATAAAAGCGTTGCAGGAACTAAAAAAATTCCATTGTTTAAGTTAGATGAAAAGTTTTGGTATTTTGCTGGTTTAGTATTGGGAGATGGAAGTATTCAAGGTAGCAAAATTAAGATTGCACAAACACCATTAAAGGATGTTAAAGGCATATTGGATGAAACGTTCCCATTCTTACACAATTGGATTTCTGGTAATCAAGTGATTATTTCAAATCCAATTATTGCTGAAATTTTGGAAAAATTAGGAATGAGAAATGGAAAATTAAATGGAATCATCTTCTCTCTCCCAGAAAGTTATATAAATGCATTAATTGCTGGATATTTCGATACAGATGGATGCTTCTCCCTACTCTATGATAAAAAGGCAAAAAAACATAACTTAAGAATGGTTTTAACATCAAAAAGAAGAGATGTTTTAGAGAAGATAGGTATTTACCTAAACTCAATTGGTATTTTAAATACTATACACAAAAATAATAGGGGTATTTATTCCTTAATAATAAGTAATAAGTCATTAGAAGCCGTTAAGGAGAAGATTGCAAGATATTTAAAGATTAGAAAAGAGGCATTTGTAAATGGTTATAGGACATATAGGAAGGAGCATGGAGAAAGATTTGAATGTGATTTATTGCCAGTAAAAGAGGTATTTAAGAAATTGACATTTGAAAAGGGAAGAAAGAAAATCCTAAAAGATAGCAAAATACACATTGAAAATTGGTATAAAGAGAAAACAAATAACATCCCAAGAGAAAAATTAAAGACAGTGCTAAGATATGCAAATAATTCAGAACATAAGGAGTTTTTAGAAAAGATTGTTAATGGAGATATATCATTTGTTAGGGTTAAAAAAGTAGAAGACATTCCTTATGATGGATATGTCTATGATTTAAGCATTAAACATAACCAAAACTTTATATCTAATGGAATTATCTCACACAACTGCACATATCACAGAACCTCTTCAACGAGGGTTTCATTGGATGGAATGAGAGTAGCGAGAGAGTATTTAAAGCTAAACAATTTGGAGGATTATTTGAAAAATAGAGAATACTTTATGGAAGGAGCTCACGAGTGTATAAGACCTACAAAACCAATGGATACTGGTGAGTTGATAGAGTTTTTGAAGGAAAATAACATAAAACTAACTAAAAACCACATAAAGGTATATGATTTGATATTTAGAAGATTTATTGCCTCTCAGATGAAAGAGGTAGTTGTTGAATATGAAGAGATTTATATAAAAGATTTAGATGAGAAGGTTGAGGGTTATGTGAATATAAAGTTTGACGGTTGGAGTAGAATTTATAATCTAAAATTAAAAAAGCTTCCAAGGATTGAAAAGAGCAGTTTAAAAGTTTTAGAGAAAAAAATTAGAAAGATTCCAAAAGTCCCATTGTATGATGAAGGAGAAGTTGTTAAGTTGATGAAGGAGAGGGGCATTGGAAGACCTTCAACCTATGCCCAAATTATTAAGAAGTTGTTGGATAGGGGTTACGTTATAAAAAGTAAAGGTAAGAATAAGTTAATTCCTACAAAATTGGGGATTGAGGTCTATAACTATTTGATAAATAATTATCCTCATTTAATATCTGAGGAGAGAACGAGAGAGTTGGAGGAGATTATGGATAAAATTGAAAATGGGGAGGTTGATTACTTAGAGGTTTTAAAAGCTTTGCATGAGGAGATTTTAAGTATAA
>JBDOKN010000137.1:0-3305 GCA_039833665.1 Methanocaldococcus sp. | reverse complement strand
TTTTAGCTAAATATAATTGCTCTTTCAATAAATTCTTCTCATCCTCTGTTAGATAATGCAAACCTGTCTCTCCAATGGCTACAACGTTCTCATTCTCTAAAAACTCTGGAAGCTTTTTTATCAAAACCTCCCAATTCTTTGGATATCCCATAGGATGAACTCCAACTGCTATTTTAACCTCAACATAATCATATTCTCCAAATCCTCAAAACTTCTAACATCTAAATGTGTATGGGCATCTATCACAAAAATCACCAAAAAATTGTTGATTTATAATAAAAATAATAAAAATAAAAATTAATAAAAAAACCAAATATTAAAATATTACATTTTAGTTAAAAAATGTAAAAATCTTTCATCATCAGATAACGCATGAATAACTGCCTGCCTAACTCCGAAGTTAGCCCCCAACTTTTTGGCTAAAAATCTCTCCAACTCAATGGTTTCTTCTAAGATATCTACAACATCTAAGTTTATATTAATCTCTGCCTTTATGTTTGGTTTTTCATTAAAATAGATGAGATACTTCTCATACAAAATCTCCAAATTTTTCATCTCAACATCAAATAAATCTTTAAAAATCTTGCCGTCATATTCTTCAACGGATTTAAATTTTGCAATCATTGAGATTTTTATCTTATTTTCCAATACCTTAGCTAATTTTTCTTTTATCTCTTCCATAATATCAACCATCATTTTCTATTAATTTAAAAATAAAAAATAAAAAAGATAAAGCTTAGATTTATCCAACTAATCTCTTAATATCCTCATCAACTGTTGAGATTGTTGAGATTCCAAACTTCTCAACCAATACTTTTGTCACGTTTGGTGATAAGAACGCTGGTAGTGTAGGGCCTAATACAATATCCTTAACTCCCAAGTAAAGCAAAGCTAATAATACAGTAACTGCCTTTTGCTCATACCATGAAATGTTATAGGCAATTGGAAGTTCATTCACATCCTTTAATCCAAAAGCATCCTTTAAAGCCAATGCAATTTTAACTAATGAATAGCTGTCATTACACTGTCCAGCATCCAACACTCTTGGAATTCCATCTATATCTCCTAAATTCAATTTAATAAATCTATACTTTGCACATCCACATGTTAATATAACAGTATCCTTTGGCAGTTTCTTGGCAAATTCAGTATAATACTCTCTTGTTTTATGTCTTCCATCACATCCAGCCATTACAACAAACTTCCTTATCTTTCCACTTTTAACTGCTTCAACTATTTTATCTGCTAATGCTAAAACTTGGTTATGTGCAAAACCTCCAACAATCTTACCATTTTCAAGTGGTGTTGGTGGCTTACACTTTTTAGCATGCTCTATAACCTCTGAGAAATCCTTAGTTCCATCCTCTTTTACTGGAATTCTCTTTAATCCAGGATATCCAACTTCATTTGTTACATAGACCCTATCTTTGTATGAATCCTTTGGTGGAACTAAACAGTTTGTTGTCATCACTATTGGGCCGTTAAATTTCTCAAACTCCTCTCTTTGGAATGGCCATGAACCACCATAATTCCCTACAAAATGCTCATACTTCTTAAAGAATGGATAGTAGTGAGCTGGCAACATCTCACAGTGGGTATAGACATCGACCCCAGTTCCCTTGGTTTGTTCTAATAACTCCTCCAAATCTTTTAAGTCGTGACCACTAATCAATATTCCTGGTCTATCTCTAACTCCTAAATTAACCTCTGTTATCTCAGGATGTCCATAGGTTTCAGTGTTTGCCTTATCCAATAAAGCCATTGTATCTACTGCATACTTTCCTGTCTCCATTGCTAAGTTAAATAACTCATCAGCATCTTTACTATCAACAATCTTAGTAAATGCTCTAACTATAAACTTATGAATTTCCTCATTGTTATATCCAAGATGCATTGCATGGCTTAAATAAGCTCCAATTCCCTTAATCCCATAGGTTATGAGTTCTTTTAAAGACCTTATATCTTCATTATCCTCTGCTAAGACACTAACTTCTTTTGCCTTTGATAATTCTATTATATCATCATCAGTTTCATAATTCCATGTAGCACAGTGTGGAAGTTCTCCTTTATTTAAATTGGTTTTTTCAATGATTTTTTCTCTTAAAGCTACTCCTTTCTTTATCCAATCTATTACATCTTTATCATCAAAATTGACGTTAGTTATTGTTACAAATAATGCCTTTGGAATGTAATCCATAACCTCATCATCTAAGTAATTACCTTTATCACAGACATAGCATAAACCTTTTATAGTATAAATTAATACATCTTGAAGGTTTGCTACTAAGTCATCTTTTCCACAAACTCCTCTTATTGTGCATCCTTCATTTTTTGCAGCTTCTTGGCATTGGAAACAAAACATTTTCGTTGGTCTTGGTTCAAAATTCATACTATCTCCTCTTATTTTTGGTTAAGTTATGCCTCATTAATATTTTGGCATATCAATTTACATATTTCTTTTTTAATCTTATTATATAAATACATTTTTGACATTTTTATTAGGGCAATGAAAGTAAATATTATCCCAAAGATGTAAATTTAATATATAATTATTATGAAAAATATATTAAAAAATAATAATCTTGTCATAAATCTTTCCATTGATTTTCTCAATCTCTTCATAAAAGTTTGAAATATCCTTAGAGTTCCCTTCAACAACGAAAATCTCTACTTTTGCATTTTTTCCACAAGAAGTTGTTACATAAGCTTGATTTAAAGATTTTATAATGTTGTTATACTCAAAATACAACTTACTCATCCTTTCCAACGATTTTTTTGTAGGGTTATAAACAACAATTATTATTCCGCTTACATTTTCATTTTTATTTAGTGGATTATTCTCTAAAACATATTTTCTTACAGCATCCCTAATTAACTCACTTCTACTTGAATAACCTTTCCTTTTAACGACTTTATCAATCTCCTTTAAAAGAAATTTTGGAAAAGATATGCTAATTCTCTCAACATTAACCATTTATTCCACCACTCTTAACTAAAAACTATGTTAGAATTTTATAGTTCTTTTCAAAATATTTTGAAAAAGAACTATAGTTCAGCATATTTTAAAAATTTATATACCTCATTATTAAATTAATATTTTTATTTTATTGTGATAGCATGGAAAGACATAAAGCTCTTTATCTAATAAATAGAAATAAGGTATTTGAATATTTTAAGTTCTTTTTTATTTGGGTTTTGCTATTGGTGTTTAGCTAACACCAATTATCAAAAATTAACCTAAGATTAGGTAATAAACTATATAAAAATATATAAAAATATTATATCAGGAGTAATTTTAATAATCT
>JBDOKN010000136.1:0-3528 GCA_039833665.1 Methanocaldococcus sp. | reverse complement strand
ATAAGCCCTAACTTGTCGGGAACTTTAAACAAAACACCCGTTGCCTTATCGAAATTTGGATGCTCATTAGGATTTGGGTGGAGAGGGATTATCGTATCTTTAAGTCCCCCTGTCTCAGTAGCTATGACGGGAGTGCAGTATGCCATCGCTTCCATTTGAACCAAGCCACATGGCTCCCAATATGAGGGCATCATTATCCAATCACTTCCGGCAAATATCAACGATGAAAGTGGGAGGGAATAACCTATCAAAGCTAAAATCTTCCCGTCATATTCATTTGCAAGATTTTTTAATCTATCCTCAATATCTTTGTCTCCCTTTGTTAAAAATACAAATCTTATATCATGCTTTTCTAAAAGTTCAGGAATTGCCTCAAACATTGTATTAAAACCTTTTTGATATGTTGCCCTACCAACAAACCCAATTAACGGGGTCTCTATATCCCCCTTTAACCCCCCACAGACCTCTACATCAGTAGCCGATATTCCCTTTTCAATCTTATTCCAGTCATCAACATATCTATAAACTCCCCCTTTATAAAACCATGAATATTTTATTTTTGGTTTTATATCATGAGCATCTTCAGCTGAGTACGGTGAGATATAAGCGTAATCTCTCGGGTCGAGTTTGTTGTTTGATAAGTTGCACATCCTTTCTATAATCCTCATGGGGTCGTATTCTTCAATATCGATTCCATTTAAAATTCCATGGAAGGGCTTATCTTTAATATGTTTTTTAATATAGGGGCAGTTTTTTATTTCCTCAGCATGTGTAGGGCTTACTGTATTAACTGCATCTGCATATTTAAGCCCAAACTCTAAAAATGTCATAATTTCTCCTTTATATTCAACCATCTCCCCCTTAAATGCCTCATTGTGGATTGTTAAAGTTGTTGGCAAGTCCAAAATATCATTGCATTTGGTTATAGCCAAACCACACATCCAATCATGCCCAGAAACAATATCCACATCTTTGATATCATCCAAATATTCAATAACTAAGTCAGCAAAAATCTCATACTTTATAGGGTCCCAAACATCTAATTTATTAACATTTTCATTGCTAAATACAATTAACTCTACACCAGTTGTTGGATGCTTTGTTCTTAAAACATCAAATTTAATCTTAGAACCTTTATAAAGAATCGTTATTTTTTTAACCACTTCATGTGGAAGAGAAAAATATCTATTATTATGATTTAAGGTTAAAATCAAAACCTCGTTATTTTTTTCTTTTAAAAACCTCGGTAAGTCCCTCATTACATCCCCCAATCCTCCATAGGAAACAATTGGCGTTATTGTAGGAGCGAGTATTACAATCTTCATAACTATCACAACCTTTTTATAATATCCTAATTAAATTTTTATTTGGTAGTATTAAAATCTTAGGTATCTTTAAATTAAGTTATGCCCATAACAAATATATGTTATGAACAATATAAAAAGTTTAATAACATAATAGATGATATTATGAGAATTGCTATGATAACATGGGAATATCCTCCGAGGATAGTTGGAGGATTGGCAATTCATTGTAAGGGATTGGCTGAGGGGCTGGTTAGGAATGGACATGAGGTAGATGTTATAACAGTGGGGTATGATTTGCCAGAATATGAAAATATAAACGGGGTTAATGTTTATAGAATAAAGCCAATAACCCATCCACATTTTTTAACTTGGGCTATGTTCATGGCTGAGGAGATGGAAAAAAAATTGGGAATTTTGGGAGTTGATAATTACGATGTAATTCACTGCCATGATTGGATGACGCACTTTGTTGGGGCTAATTTGAAGCATGCCTGTAAAATGCCATATGTTCAATCAATACACAGCACGGAGATAGGAAGATGTGGGGGACTGTATTCGGATGACTCAAAAGCTATTCACACGATAGAATATCTCTCAACTTATGAATCCTGCCAGGTAATAACTGTAAGTCGTTCTTTGAAAGAAGAAATCTGCTCTATATTTAATACACCAGGGGATAAAGTTAAGGTTGTTTATAATGGAATAAATCCATGGGAGTTTGATATTAATTTAAGTTGGGAAGAAAAGATAAATTTTAGGAGGAGTATAGGGGTTCAAGATGATGAAAAAATGATTTTATTTGTTGGAAGATTAACGTATCAAAAAGGAGTTGAATATTTAATAAGGGCAATGCCAAAAATCCTTGAAAGGCATAATGTAAAGTTAGTTATTGCTGGTTCTGGGGATATGAGAGGTTATTTGGAAGATTTATGTTATCAACTTGGAGTTAGGCATAAGGTAATTTTTTTGGGCTTTGTCAGTGGGGATATGTTAAAAAAATTATATAAATCAGCTGATGTTGTTGTAATTCCATCGGTTTATGAACCGTTTGGTATTGTAGCTTTGGAGGCAATGGCGGCTGGCACACCAGTTGTTGTAAGTTCAGTTGGAGGATTAAGGGAGATTATAAGACATGAATATAATGGTGTTTGGGTTTATCCAAAAAATCCTGATTCAATTGCTTGGGGAGTCGATAGGGTTTTATCTGATGAAGGGCTTAGAAATTATATAGTAAATAATGCCAAAAAAGATGTTTATGAAAAATATAGTTGGGATAACATAGCAAAAGAAACTGTTGAAGTTTATAAAACAGCCATAAAGATGATGAAATAATAAATAATTAAAATAAATTATTTGATAAATTGTTTGATATTAATAGAATAACAGAAACCAAAAATATTAATTAAATAAAAACTCAGGGGATAGATATGGAAGATATGTGGGGAAAAATTGGTGAAACTGCTGGAAAAATATACCATTTATTAGAAGAGGGAGAAAAAAGTTTATCTCAAATAGAAGATAGTTTAAGGAAGGAGGGATGTAATTCAAATATTGTAAAGATGGCTATTGGATGGCTTGCAAGAGAAGACAAAATATTTGTATTGAAAGATGGAAGGAAATGGGTGATTAAATTAAAATAAAAATAATAAACTTTATGATGAATATAAAATTTTAGTGTGATTTATATGAGCGGAATTGTTGGAAATAATAGTTTATTAGCCAAAATTGGGAATTATGGGGAGATTAATTATATTTTCTATCCTCATGTTGGTTATGAGACACATTTTTTTGACTCTGCCCTGGCAATCTATGATAAAAAAGTGAAATGGCATTGGGATGAAGATTGGGACATAACTCAGAAATATATTGAGGAAACCAACATATTTAAAACCATCTTAGAAGATGACAAAATAATATTAACTATCAAAGATTTAGTTCCTGTTTCTCATAATGTAATTATTAGGCGGTTGTATATAAAAAATAAGCTTGATAAAAAGTTGAATTTTAAGTTATTCTTTTATGAAAATTTGAGGATTGGAGAAAATCCAACAGAAAATACTGTAAGGTTTTTAGAAGAAGATGACTGCATTATTAAATATGATAAGAACTATATTTTTTGTATTGGAAGTGATAAAAAGATTCATTCATTCCAATGTGGGAATAGATACAGTGAGAATAGTGCATACATAGACATTGAAAACGGGATATTGAAAGAGCATAG
>JBDOKN010000135.1:0-18681 GCA_039833665.1 Methanocaldococcus sp. | reverse complement strand
AGATACTTTTTAACAAAGTATTCGGCATTTAACACACTCGCCCCAGCTGCTCCTCTGATTGTATTATGCTCTAACGCAGTGTATTTAACATCAAATATTGGGTCTTTTCTAATCCTTCCAACAACAATACTCATCCCATTTCCTTCATTTCTATCCAATCTTGGTTGTGGTCTATCAACCTCCTCCCTAATAACAATTGGTTTAGCATAGGATGGAAGGTTTAAGTCCTTTAATGGGTCAAATTTATCCATAATCTCTTTTATCTCTTCTGGCTCGGCTCCTTCTTTTGTTTTGACAAATATACTTTCAGTATGCCCATCTATAACTGCAACCCTATTACATGAAGCACTTAACTTAAAGTTGGCAAATTCAACTTTTCCATCTTTTAAAGTTCCCAACAATTTTAAACTCTCTGTTTGCATCTTTTCCTCTTCATTCTTAATAAATGGAATTAAATTATCTAAAATTGCCATTGATGGGACTCCATTGTAGCCAGCTCCACTAACTGCCTGCATTGTTGTTATAAAAACCGCTTCTAAGCCAAATTTGTCCATTATTGGTTTTAAGGTTATAACTGCACAGATTGTTGAACAGTTAGGGTTTGTTATAATTGCCCCATCCCAGCCCCTCTTTTCTCTCTGAATATCTATCAACTCCAAATGATTGGCATTAACTTCAGGAATTACCAGTGGAACATCTTCCTCCATTCTATAAGCTGATGCATTGGAGAAAACTAACTTCCCTTCCTTAGCAAATTCTGGCTCAAATTTTTTAGCTAAGTCAGATGGTAGGGCTGAGAAGACAATGTCAACATCTTCAAACTCTTCATGCTTGGGGTCTGTTGGAATCACAACCATATCTTTTATATTTTCGGGAATGTCCCTATCTTGGAACCAGTAGCATGCATCCTTATACTTTTTCCCAGCACTTCTCTCTGATGCCGCTAAAACTGCCAATTCAAACATTGGATGCTCTGCTAATAATTGGACAAACCTCTGCCCCACACTACCAGTAGCTCCTAAGACACCAACTTTTATTTTCATCTTTTCACCCATTTACAATTATCTTAAAAATTAACTCTTTTCCTTCTTTTAATTTTTTTACCATCTCTCTATTAATATCTTTTGCTGATTTATTTGCATTAATCATTAATGTTCTTGGACATATATAGTTACTCTTTCTAATAACAATGTCTGTTGGATGGTTTAAAATTAAATCTTTATGCCCCTCTCCAACTATAACCTCTTTTAAATCTTCAACCTCAATCTCTACAATTATTTTTTTAGCGTTTCTAAGCTTTTCCTTAAAGTCCTCACTAAAATCAATCATTGATTTATCAGCCCCTATTCCTATAATGCAATGTCCAGTTGGAGTTAGATAGTTTTCTTTTGTAATCTCTAAGGTTGTTTTATGGGTAGCTGAGACATTTTTATGCCCTTTAGCTTTAATAATAAATTCCATATTATCCTCCTTTAATTTTAAGATTTATTTAATGTTAAAAAACTCTAAAATTTCATAAGGATGCTTCAATACAATAACATCTTCCAACTCCATTAATTTTCTTGTATTTTCAGCATCTATCTTTCTAACTCTCATCTTAATTTCTTTTCCCTCAATTATTGCATTGTATGGGCAAATTTTTTTACAATTTCCACATCCTAAGCACTTAGTTAATAGTATCTCAACAAAATTATTCCTCTTAACTATAGCCCCATTTGGACAAACATTTATACATTTTAAACACAACTTACATTTTTTTCTATCAACTGAATAGGGAAGTTTTGTTATTACAACCCCTTCTTTATAATCTACTGGAACTATTAACGACTTAACAAATCCCTTCCCTGCTTGGGCTATGGCATTTGTTACTAAGCTGTCAGCAATTCCATTAACAACCTTAGCAACAGTATTTCCGCTTGTAGGAGATGATATTAGATAATCATACTTTCCTAAGCTTAATCTTCCAGTAATTGGTGATGAATAAGGATGTTCTTTCTCCAATATAAGCTCTTCATAATAATTTCCGTTGGAGATATTATATAATTCCCCAAACAAGCCATACATTTTTACAACTTCCTCCCCAGCCCTTGAAACTAAGGTAGTTATTTTTAGATTATCAATTTCTTCCTTTAATTTTTTCATTACTTCAAAGCTCTCTCTCAATAAATGCCCCGCTCCTGTAATACACCAAACTATCTTCATGTTTATCACTAATTCACAATTTAAAATTTTTAAATTATTTTATAACTCATCCAAATCTAATCTTTTCAACCTATCGGCAATATAATCAATCATTTTTTTTAAATTTTTCTTATTGTCAAAATTTTCAACAATCTTTAAAAGCTCTTCCCTATTTTTATTTTTAAAGTCCCTAACATATTTAATTAATAAAGGTAAAGCTCTTGTTAGCTCATCAACTATTGTTATTGTTGATTTTCTTGCAGTTCTTGATAATGGGTTTAAATCAATGGCTATAACTTTTTTACCCATATTAACTAACGCCTCAGCCCTATCACCATCTTCCAATGGAACTAAAACAACATCAGCAGTATATATTCCCTCCTCCGATACCTTTCCTCTCAAACTATCTAAATTAGGAATTTGTCTATTTGCATCGTCAATTCCCAAAATTTTTATTTTTCCAACCTCTATGTCATCCCTAAATTTCTCTTCAAAGACATTTTTTATAGCCAATTCCCTCTCCTTAGTTCTATAAAATAGATTAACCTCTATCTTTCCATTTAATTCTTTTGCAAGCTCAACAACTTCATCTACTGCCAAAGCAACAGTGTTTCCATTGACACTTATCACTGGATTTTCAGCTAAAACTAATAGAGCAGCAGCAGCTTTTATTGCCTCCAATGCTATTGGAGTTGTCTTCTCTCCAATTAAATAATCAAACATCTCGCCTCTACCATGAGCTATCAACCCTGCCTTAGCCAAAACTCCTTTATCTAATGCCTCAATAACTTTTTCCCTTTTTATTAATGATTCATATCTTGGATGAGTTTTAGGAATCTGCATTATATCACCGAACAAACCTTTGGAAAAAGGTTAATCAAAAATTTTAAGGTATCCTAATAGGACAAGGTCTATGGATAAATCTCACCAAATTTTTTATATAATTTTATTATAATTATATAGAGCATTAAAAGGATTTTTTAAGGTTAAAGGTGATAAGATGAAACTACATGAATATGAGGCAAAAAATATATTTAAAAAGTATGGCGTCCCCATTCCAGAGAGCTTTTTAATATCTAAGGAAGATGATTTAAATGGCATAGAAATCAATAAGGAAGTTGTTTTAAAAGCCCAAGTTTTAGTTGGAGGAAGGGGAAAAGCAGGAGGAATTTTATTTGCATCAAATAAAGAAGAATTTATAAAAAAAGCTGAGGAACTATTTAATAAAGAAGTTAAAGGAGAAAAAGTAGAAAAAATTTTAGTTGAAGAGAAACTTCCAATAGAAAAAGAATACTATGTGTCAATTATTATTGATAGGGATGCTAAAAAGCCATTAATTATTTTCTCAACTGAGGGGGGAGTAGATATTGAAGAAATCGCTGAAAAGAATCCAGAAAAAATTATAAAATATCATGTAGATATTAAAAAGCCATTTCTTCCATATATAGCAAGATGGATAGTTAAAGAGGCAAAATTGCCAAGTAACGAGATAGGAAAGGTTGCTGATGTTATTTATAAGTTATACAAAATCTTTAAAGAGTTGGATGCTACAATGGTTGAAATCAACCCATTAGTTATAACTAAAAATGGAGAGGTTTATGCCGCTGATGCAGTTGTACATTTAGATGATGATGCCGCATTTAGACATAATTATGAGGTATTTGAAGAATACAAAAATAAAGAAAAATTGCCATTTGCATATGTTGAGTTAGATGGAGATGTAGCCGTTATAGGCAATGGAGCTGGCTTAACACTGGCAAGCATGGATATTATAAACAATTTTGGTAGAAAGCCAGCTTGCTTCTTAGATATTGGAGGAGGGGCTGATGCTGAAACAGTTAAATTAGCTTTAAGAAAGGTTTTAGAAAACAAAAATGTTAGGGGGATATTTATTAATATTTTAGGTGGAATAACGAGATGTGATGAAGTAGCTAAGGGAATCGTTGATGTCTTAAAGGAGCATCCAAATATAAAATTTGCCGTCAGGATGATGGGAACTAATGAAGAAATTGGAAGGAAAATTTTAGAAGAGTATGGAATACCTTATGAAACGTCAATGGAAGAAGCAGGAAGAAAGTTGATTGAGCAGCTATAATAAAATAATTTTATTAATTTTTTATTTTCTATAATTTTTTAATTTTAATTATAAGGTGAGTTTTTATGAACATCCCAATGATGGATTTAATAATGATTATTATCGCTATAATTACAACAATTGGTAGTTTTTTATTTGCAATATATTTGATTTTTAAATATTCAAAAATAAAGAAGAAAGTCAAGATATTAAAAGAGGTTAAAGTAAATCTGCCTGAGACGTTAAAAAGTAATATGATTAAAAATTCTTTTTTAATTATTTCATTACTATGCTTTTACTTTGGAATACTGTATATTACAGGGAGACTTGCAATATCACATATATTATTTATTGCAATATGTTGGTTTGTAGTATTTCTAATATATCATCTAAAAAAAGAAACCAGAGGGTATATTTGTGAAGAAGGGCTGTTAGTAAATGGAGTTCTTTATTTATGGAAGGAATTTAAGGATTTTAAAATAGAAGACAACTACATAATTCTAACAACTCCAATTAATAAAGTAGTTATTAAAAAAGAAAAAGACGTTGAAAAAATTCTTAGAAATTACTTAAAACAGTTAAATTAATTTTTGGTGAAAAAATGATATTGGTTACTGGAGGAGCTGGTTTTATTGGTAGTCATATAGTAGATAAGCTTATTGAAAACAACTATGATGTAATTATTTTAGACAATTTAACAACAGGGAATAAAAATAATATAAATCCAAATGCAGAGTTCATAAATGCAGATATTAGAGATAGGAATTTAGATGAAAAAATTAATTTTAGAGATGTTGAAGTTGTTATACACCAAGCCGCCCAAATAAATGTTAGAAATTCTGTTGAAAATCCAATGTATGACGCTAACATCAATATTTTAGGAACAATAAATATTTTGGAGTTTATGAGGAAATATGACATAAATAAAATTGTATTTGCGTCTTCTGTTGGAATTTATGGAGAACCAAATTATCTTCCAGTTGATGAAAATCATCCAATAAACCCTCTATCTCCTTATGGATTAAGTAAATATGTTGGAGAGGAATATATTAAGCTATACAACCGTTTATATGGAATTGAATATGCAATTTTAAGATATTCAAATGTTTATGGAGAGAGGCAAGACCCAAGAGGAGAGGCAGGAGTTATAAGTATATTTATAGATAAAATGTTAAAAAATCAAAATCCAATTATTTTTGGAGATGGAAATCAAACAAGGGACTTTGTTTATGTTGGAGATGTTGCAAAAGCAAATTTAATGGCTTTAAATTGGAAGAATGAAGTAGTTAATATTGGAACTGGTAAAGAAACATCTGTAAATGAGCTATTTGAGATAATAAGGCATGAAATTAACTTTAAAGGAGAGGCAATATATGACAAACCAAGGGAAGGGGAGGTATATAGGATTTATTTGGATATAAAAAAGGCAGAGTCGTTGGGTTGGGAACCAGAGGTTGATTTAAAAGATGGAATAAAGAAGGTTGTTAATTGGATGAAAAATTATAAGGAGATGTGAGCCATCCTATTGATATATTCCAATAACTTTTGATGAAGCTTTTTTAAATTCGATGAAAGGTTTAAATAGATGATGACATTATTTCTATATTATCTCCAATTAACAATTCCAAAAGGTTGAGAGTATGGATAATGTAGTGTTGGTAGGGAAGAAGCCAGTGATGAACTACGTTGTAGCAGTTCTAACACAGCTAACAAGCAATGACGAAGTGATTATAAAAGCGAGAGGAAAAGCTATCAACAAGGCAGTAGATGTTGCAGAGATGATAAGAAACAGATTTATAAAAGACATAAAAGTTAAAAAAATAGAGATAGGGACAGACAAAGTGAAAAATCCAGATGGAAGAGAAGTTAATGTTTCAACAATTGAAATTGTTTTAGCCAAATAAATTTTTTAGTATTTCTTTTTATGCCTATTTTTAAAATATTAACTATGAAGGTGTTATTTATGCTAAACTCTATAAAAATTAGTGCAATAGTTCATGCCACAGAAGATGAGGATAAGGTCTTAGAAGCAATAGAGTTTTTTATTCCAGAAGATGTTGATGAAGAAAAAGTAAATTTAGAGGTTGTTGAAACACAGGGATACTTTGGAAATCCAATAAAAATTTTTAATGTTAGTGTTGAAGGAAAAGAAGCTAAGAAGATATTTAAACATATTATGGACTTGATAAAATCAGATGAAAGGAACTTAAATAAATTAAAAAAAGATTTGCACTTAAGGATTGAAGATAACAAATTTTATGTTAGATTTGATAAGCAGAGAGCTTATTTGGGAGAATGTAGAGTTATAGATGGGGATGATGTCATAAGGACTGTTTTTAACTTCAAAATATTTACACCAAAAAATAAGGAAGAGAAAGTTAAAGAGATTATATCCAAAGAACTTGAATCTTAAAGTTATTATTTAATTAAAAGTTTTAAAGATTAAAATTGGGATAAGTATGCATGAACTATCTTATGCCACTGCTATGCTTGAGGCAATTCTAAACAGTATAAAAAAAGAGGAAGATAAAGGAAAGAAAATAAAAAAAGTTACTGAAATTAACTTAGAAGTTGGAGAGCTAACATTTATCAATGTAGAACAGCTAAAATTTGCATTTGAGGTTATTGCAGAAGGAACTGTATGTGAAGGAGCTAAAATTAACGTTGAATTTATAAAACCAAGATGTAAATGCTTAGATTGTGGATATGAAGGGAAGCCAGAGGTTTTAGATGAATTTGAAGTTTATTGTCCAAAGTGTAAAAGTATAAGGTTAAAATTATCTGGAGGGAAGGAATTTAATATAAAAAATGCAACTGTTGAATATGAAGATGAATAAAATTTATTTTAGTTATCTTTTTTCCTAATCCTTTAAATAATGTTTCACAAAACTCTAACTAAAAATACCTTATTCATTATACCTAAATTTCCTATAATCTTATACTCAAATATTTATATATATAAATATAATAAAATATTAAAAAATAAGTATAAAAAATTCAGAATTTATTTCTTTCTGTATTTTGGATGATATTTCTCAATTAATTCCCTATCAACCCTCTTCAACTCTTCTTCAGGTAGTATAGCTAACAACTCCCACAACAAGTCGAGGGTTTCTTCAATACTTCTATCTTCATCCTTTCCTTGTCTAACAAACTTATCTTCAAATTCATCTGCAAACTTCAAGTATGCTCTATCTCTATCTGTCAATGCCTCTTCCCCAACGACAGCAACTAAGTCCCTTAAACTTCTACCCTCCGCATAAGCGGCATATGCCTGATTAACAACCTTTTTGTGGTCTTCTCTTGTTTTTCCTGGACCTTGACCATTTCCAGCCAACCTTGATAATGATGGCAAGACATCAACTGGTGGGTAAATCCCCTTTCTGTGCAACTCCCTTGATAAGACAATCTGTCCCTCTGTAATATAACCGGTTAAGTCAGGAATTGGGTGAGTTATATCATCATCTGGCATTGTTAAGATTGGAATCTGAGTTATTGTTCCTGTTCTACCTTTAACTCTACCAGCTCTTTCATAGATTGTAGCTAAGTCAGTATACATGTAACCTGGATAACCCCTTCTTCCTGGAACCTCGTTTCTTGCTGCTGAAATTTCCCTTAATGCCTCACAGTAGTTTGTCATATCTGTTAGGATAACGAGAACGTGCATATCTTTCTCATAAGCTAAGTATTCAGCAACAGTTAAAGCGATTCTTGGTGTTAGGATTCTCTCAATTGCTGGGTCATCTGCTAAGTTAATGAAGACAACCGCTCTCTCTAAAGCTCCTGTCTTTCTAAACTCTTCCATGAAGAAGTTTGCCTCTTCTGATGTAATACCCATTGCTGCAAAGACAACTGCGAACTTCTCCCCTTCTCCTCTAACCTTTGCCTGTCTTGCAATCTGAGCAGCTAACTGGTTGTGTGGCAGACCGGAACCTGAGAATATAGGTAGTTTCTGCCCTCTAACTAATGTGTTCATCCCATCGATTGTTGAAATACCTGTTTGGATGAAATCACTTGGAACCTTTCTTGAAACAGGGTTTAATGGATAACCATTAATGTCCAACTCTTTCTCTGGAACTATTTCTGGTCCTCCATCAATTGGTCTTCCTCTACCATTAAATATTCTTCCAAGCATCTCCATTGAAACTCCAATCTTAGCTGTCTTTCCTGTAAATCTTACCTTTGTTTCCTTTGTGCTTAGTCCGGTAGTCCCTTCAAATACCTGGACAACAGCCAAACCTTCCCTTGCCTCTAAGACCTGTCCCATTCTTTTCTCTCCATCTGGACAGATAACCTCAACAATCTCCCCATAAGCTGCTCCTTCAACTCCCTCAACAATTAACAATGGCCCTGCAATACTCTTAACTGATGAGTATTCGATTGCTGATGTAGTTGCTGCCACTTTCATCACCTCAATTAAAGAGTTTATAAAATTTAAGGAAAGAATTTTAGTTTAATGAACCTAACTCGTTCTTAATTTTCTCCATAATTTCTTTTGACTTAACATTTATAAATTCATCATGTGGAATGTATTTCATTCTCGCAATGTCTTGTTTAACTGAAACCTTTAAAATCTTGGCTGGCTCAACTCCTCTTTCAACAGCTTTTAAAGCTTCCTGATAGAATGTCATAATTATCTTTAACATTAAGTATTGTTTCATTGGTGGGCAGTATGTATCAACTTCATCAAACGCATCTTGCTGTAAGAAATCCTCTCTTAACATTCTTGCAACTTCTAAGATAACCCTCTCCCTATCTGGCAATGCATCAGGCCCTACCAATTGGACAATCTCTTGCAACTCTGCTTCTTTTTGTAATAAACTCATTGCTTCATCTCTCAACTGTCTCCAATCAGGTCCTGTATTTGTCTTCCACCAATCGGTAACATCATCAATGTATAATGAATAACTCTGTAACCAGTTGATAGCTGGGAAGTGTCTTCTTCTTGCTAAGTTAGCATCTAACGCCCAGAAGACCTTAACTATCCTTAATGTGTTTGATGTGACCGGTTCTGAGAAGTCCCCTCCTGGTGGTGAGACAGCTCCAACAATTGAAACGAACCCTTCCCTATTATCTTGCCCTAAACAGATAACTCTTCCAGCTCTTTCATAGAACTGTGCTAATCTTGAAGCTAAGTATGCTGGATAACCTTCTTCTCCAGGCATCTCCTCTAATCTACCTGAAATTTCTCTCATTGCCTCTGCCCATCTTGATGTTGAGTCAGCTGTTAATAAAACCCCATAACCCATATCTCTGAAGTACTCTGCAATTGTAACTCCTGTATAGACAGATGCTTCTCTTGCAGCAACAGGCATGTTTGATGTGTTGGCTATTAATACAGTTCTATCCATCAATTTGTTTCCTGTCTTAATATCCTCTAAGTGTGGGAATTCTTCAGTAACTTCTGTCATCTCGTTTCCTCTTTCTCCACACCCAATGTAAACGACAACGTCAGCATCTGACCACTTTGCCAACTGGTGCTGAGTAACTGTTTTTCCAGAACCGAATGGACCTGGAATTGCCGCAGTTCCTCCCTTAGCTAATGTGAAGAAGGTATCTTCAACTCTTTGCCCTGTAATCATTGGAATTTTTGGTGGTAACTTCTCTTTATATGGTCTTCCTTTTCTTACTGGCCACTTTTGCATCATTGTCAATTCTTTTCTTTCCCCATTCTCCATTTCAACAACTGCAACTGTTTCCTCAACTGTAAATTTACCTTCTTTTATTTCAACAATTTTTCCTTTAACTCCAACAGGAACTAAGATTTTATGAACTATTGAAGGGGTTTCATCAACAGTTCCAATTATATCCCCTTCTTCAACATAATCTCCTTCATTGACCGTTGGTTTGAATTCCCATTTTATATCTCTTGGTAATGCAGGAACATCAACCCCTCTTGGAATAAAGATTGAGCCAGTTTTTTCTTCAATTGCTGTCAATGGCCTTTGAATACCATCATACATAGCTCTTAACATTCCAGGCCCTAATTCAACTGATAATGGAGATCCAGTTCCAACAACTGGCTCTCCTGGTTTAATACCTGAAGTTTCCTCATAAACCTGAATAACTGCTCTATCATCATGCAACTGAATAATCTCTCCAGTTAATTTCTCTTCTCCTACTTTAACGACCTCATACATCTGAGCTCCTTTCATTCCTTCTGCAACAACGACAGGTCCTGCAATCTTGATAATTTTACCAACAACAGGCATATTCTCTACCTCACCGTATTAGTTGTTTTTTAAGTAGTTTTTTTAAATTATTATTACATTGCATTATTTCATTGAGACACCAATTGCTTTTCTTATCAACTCCTTAATTGGGTCTATTCTCTCAAGCTTACCATGCTTATCTGGGATTTCAACGATGACCTTATTTATATTTTTTAACTTATCTTTTATACCTTCGGCTATTCTCTCAGTTATGATTATGAAAGCTATATTTTCATTGTTTGCAAGCTCATTTATTGCTCTTACTGCCTCTTCATCATTCTTAACTTCATAAACATCAGTTAAACCAGCCAATCTAAAACCAATGGCTGTTTCTCTATCACCAACAACGCCAACTTTCATCTACCTCACCTATAATGATATGAGCAGAGACCTTATTTCTTCTGGTTTTAAGTTTTCTATTTTACCTTTAATTATTGCTTTAAGATTTTTAACTTCAAGCTCTTTGCTGACAATTAAGCCAATAATTGGTCCAACGCCAAATGGCTTTCTTGTCGATAGTTTTTTACCCTTCTCTAATACAAATTTGTCCAATGCCTTTTCAAATGCATATACGGATTTTGTTTTTTCATATTCTTCCATTGCTTCAGCTAAGACATCAGCATAGCTTGTCCCTTCCAAACCACTCAAAATCCCTTCAATACCTCCCGCACTCATTAAATCTTTTAATTTCCAATCAGCCAATTCATAACCAGTTAAAGTTATATACTTGCTGAGTTCTTCTGCTGATAGGCCATCTGCCTTACCTTTTAATATAACTTTTAAGTTTTCAACATCAATTATTGTTCCAACGAACTCTCTAAAGATATCTTCCTCTTTACCTTCAGTCATTATTGTTTTTCTTAAGCTTTCTAAGTAATATTTATCTAAAGCCAACTCAAATCCTATTATGTTAGACGTTTGGTCATAGTTTGATAACTCTTCTTGCAGTACTTTAAAGTATTCTGTCCCGTCTAAACCTCTAATAACTTCCTCTACAGTTTTAACTTCACTCAGCTCTTTTAATTTTTCAGCCGGTATGTTTCCTAATGGAATTAATAATGCATAAGTTTCTTCAGCATTTAAACCTACAAACTTAGCTCTAATCAATGTTTTTATATTTTTGATATCAAATTTCTTAGCAAAGACCTTTAAAACTTTCTTTGCATTATCAGGAGATATTCTATATATCAGAGCATATAAGTCAGCTAAATACATATCCAAAGCCTTTTCAACAGCAACAGGGTCTTTTAATTCATTCATAACTTCCACAATATACTGCCCATAATCTGTATCTTCCAATAATCCAACCAATTCTTCTAAACTACCAGATTCAATTAATTCATTTAATTTGGCGTCATCAAGTAATTTAGCTTCTTTACTTCTTATTCTTGCATTAACATAAGCATAAGGAGCTAAATCAATAACCATCTTTGTAATCCATACGATTACAATAAGAACAATAATTATAGTTGCTATAACAATGAGCAATGTTAAGGGGTTATCAAAATATGTCATTATAGCAGAGTATAGTTTCTCTAAATCTAACAATGTTTCTATATTTATCGCCATTAGGCATCACCTTTTTTTAGAATAATTTCTCTGTTATTCTCGCTCTAATTACATTTAAATTCCTGTTAAATATCGCCTCTAAGCTGTTGTCTAATGATTTTAATCCGTCAGCAGTTTCTATTATGCACCCTCCAATTATATCTACTGGCTCTCCCTTCTTTAATACAGTCACTTTTTTTGTTATACTTTCAACCTCTTTTTCTAAATTCCATAGTGTTGAATCATCAATGAGTTCTATATCTCTTTTATTTAATCTTACAACTAACTCTCCTCCTCCCAATGAAGTAGCTCCATCTTTTATTAACTTTATTAATTTATCTTTATATTCTGGCTGTTCTGGAAGTTTAGTAAGTTCTTCTTTTAATTTATTTATTGCCATCTCTATAATCTCTTCCTTAGTTTCTAATAATTTTTTCTTTGCTTCCAATTTTGCCTCTGAGATAATTCTGTTTTTAGTCATTTCTGCCTCTTTTTCTCCTTTCTTTAATATCTCTGCTTTTCTTTTCTCTGCCTCTTCTTTTGCTTTCTCTAATATTTTAGCTTTCTCTTCTTCAGCTTCCGATATAATTTTATTTGCCTCTGCTTTAGCATCTTCCAATATCTTTGTCTTTATTTTATCAACTCCCATTAATTTCACCTTAAAATTTTAGATTAAAATTTAAAAAATTTTTAGAGATTTAGGCAAACATAATTCCGAGCATAATTAAGATTGCAATTAACAAACCGAAGATAGCAAATGTCTCTGGCATAACAGCTAAAACCAGCCCTTTACCCATAGCATCTGGGTCTCTTGCTGTAGCTCCAATAGCTCCTGCTGCTGTGATACCTTGCCCAATACCGGAGAGACCTGCAAATCCTACTGCAAACCCTGCTCCTAAAGCTGCCACTCCTGTTGAGCCAGGACTTTTAAAGACACCAACCAGCAAGAGGATAGCAACCAATAAACCATAAATTGCCTGGGTCTCTGGAAGGACAGAGAAGACCATCGCCTTACCGAATATACTGTTATCTTCAGCAACAGCTCCTAAACCTGCTGAAGCGGCTATTCCCTGACCGATTGCTGATAAACCAGCTAAACCAACAGCCAATCCAGCTGCAAACATTGCCCAAGCTGGTGCTGTCTTAAAGACGAACAAGATAAGGATTGCAACTAAGAACCCATATAATCCCTGTGTCTGTGGCAATGCTTGGAAAACTATTGCCGTCCCGAACTTGTTAGGGTCTTCTGCTACTACACCAGCACCACTCGCTCCCGTAATTCCAGCTCCAATTCCTGAACCTAAACCGGCAATACCTACTGCTAAACCTGCTCCAATAGCTCCTAAAACTAAAGGATCTACCATATAATATCACCTCAATTTTTTAGTGGTATTTTTTGTTTTTATATTTTATTATTACCTTGGATATATTGAAAAGGTATAAATAATCCTGTAGTAAATTAAGGCGTTGTGTATTCTCTATTTGCCTTGAATGGTGTGAATTTCTTTCCTCCACCTTCATAGAACTGACTGAAGAACTCTACGTAGTGCAATCTTAGTGAATGAATAAAGCTACCTAAACCGTTCATCACGAAGTTGAATACATGACCAACTAATAGGATAATTATAGCTAATATTATTCCAATTATTGGTATGGACTCACCAACGAGTTTAGCCATGATATTGACAGCCATTGCTAAACCTCCGGTTGCTAAACAGAGAGCTAACAATCTTGCGTAAGATAAAACATTACCTAAGAATCCTGTAATGTCCATAGCTCCCAGTATTGCCTCCATTACTCCTCCGCTTTTATAACCCTTATACATTGATGCTAAAATTGCCAATACAACAAAGATTCCTATTATTCCCCCAGCTACTATTGCACTTGCTCCAGCAAACATTAATCCAATTCCAATAAATATCGATAATATTAGCAATATCCAAACTCCTTGGTTGATAAATGCATCTCCTTTATTGCCTTTTGCTATATTTTCCTTAAATCCTACACATAGACCAATTAGTAAATGTAATAGTCCAATAAAGATAGAGAACACCAATATAGCCATTGGACCATTTGTTACGCTTATGTTACCAAGAGTGAATAATGGATTATTGGAGTTTATATAATAACTCTCTCCTAATGGGTTAACCAAAGCTAATGGTGTCTTTGTTATATCAAAGCCCAAGAACTCATAAAGGAAATCACCCAAATAACCTCCAGTTATAATACCCATTATAATTGTTGAAAGCCCAGCTAATGTTAATATATACCCTAATTTGTTAGCTCCCTCACTAACTTTACCCATCTTCTTCCAAATCCAGAATCCAACTATAGCCAATAGCAAACCATAAACTGCATCAGTTAGCATAATTCCATAGAATAGTAAGAAACCTGGAACTAACAACAGTGTTGGGTCAACTTCGTTATATTTTGGTAGGGCATACATCTCTGTGAGCATTTCAAATGGTTTAATTGCTTTTGGATTATCTAACAAGACAGGTATCTTCTCTTCTGGTTCATCTGGCTCACTTATCTCAACGAATGCAAAGCCATCTGATGAGTTTTCAATTAATTTTTTAGCTTTTTCAGCATCTCTTGCAGGAACCCATGCCTCTAAATAATAAGTCCTCTTTGTTTTACCGAATTGTGAATAAGCATCTCCTCTTGCTTTCTCTATCGATAACAATTCATAGATGGCTAACAACTCCTTTTCCCATTTTTGTGCTAATGCTTTTAACTTTTCTATTAAGTTGTTTCTCTCTGACTCTATTGCTTTCAATTCACTCTCTATTTTTGATAATGCCTCACTTGGCGTTCCTTCAACATCGGTTATATCGTATCTCTCAAATTCAAACTTTCTAATTTCTGATAAAACGCTTTCAAGCTTCTCTTTTAATGTAATGAATACAATTGGAACCCTAATCTTTTTATCCTTTTCAAATTCACTTCCAGTGAATATTTCAATATATCCATCTGCCACTTTATCAAGTTCTGCCTCTAATTCATTAAGTTTTTCTTTAGGAACACTTCCTGCTCCAATGAATACATACTCCCCAAAACCAAGATATTTTAAATCAAACTCTAAACCTTTTAAGTAAGATATTTGTTCTTTCAACTGTAATAGTTTAGATTTTTTGTTATCCAACTCTGACAATCTCTCAGCTGGTTCATCAACTTCTTTGCTAATCTCATTTAATACCTTTTCAGCATACTCGATAACTTCTTGATAGGAGTTGAAAGATACTTTCTTCTTCTCAACAGGTTTTGGATTTAATATGTCCTTTATACTCGTCTCCTTCTGACTAACACTTGAAAACATATCCAATATTCTACCTGCCTTTATCATCAATGAGGTAACATTTCTAACATAATCAGCTGATGATGATGGTGATAACAATGTCTTCCATTCCAAATCCTCTAATTTTTCGGATAAATCACATAGTTCAACTATCCCCTCTTCATGTAAGCTTCTTACAACATTGTCAATTTTTTCATCCAATATCACCGCTTTTAACTTCTTCATCCTTACGGGTCTCACTAAAATCACCTTGTTAGCTTAGATTTCAAGAATCTCAGATAATTTCAACGAGAGTATCTTAACCTTAGCAATAGACATTATTTCTTTTATTTCTTTTTCTACCTCTTCAAGGATTTTTTCAGCTTCTTTTTTTGCTTCTTCTTCTGCCTTTTTAATCATCTCTTCAACAAGCTTTTTTGCCTCCTCCTCAGCTTCAGCAATAAGTTTTTTTGCCTCTTCAATTGCCTCTGCTTTTATCTGCTCAGCTTTATTTTTTGCTTCTTCTATCTCTTTAACTGCCTGCTCTTCAGCTAACTTTACTTCTTTTATTGCTTCCATGACACTAATGCCCATACTTCCACCTGCGGTTATTGGTAATATTTTAAAATAGGAGAAGTATATAAAATTTTTTATCTACTCTATCAAATATATTTAGTGTAGCAATATATCACAGCTGGAATACAGCCAATAGCTGTGCAAGTTTCTAAGGATATTCTTTTTTCAGTTATATCTAAATGGTACTGAGAAGATTCCATTATGTTTTTTGGCAACCCATGCCTACCTAATCCAACATATATTCCAACGGGCTTTTTCTTTAATAGATAGGCAGTATCTAATGGTGTTATTGCCTTTTTTTCATCTGGTTTTGATGTTGAGGCAATTGAAATTCCAAATTGAGGAAGAAATTTATCAATAATAAAAAATCTATTTTTTTCGATTAGTTTTTCTAAATACTCTCCAGAATTACCAATAGTAGTTTTTATATTTAAAATATCTTCCACGTCTTCACAGGGAAAGTCCATTATTGCTAAGTTGCATTCAAATGCATAACATATTGGAGCGGCTCTTGCTATAGCCCTTTTATGTGCTTCATGCCATCTTGTTTTATCATAGGAGTTGTATAAAATTAACGTCATCCTCTTCAATTTTTTCATACTTTACCTCGGGAGGAAATATATTTCCTATTTAAATAGGTTTTTGTTATTATAGTGAAACTTATTAATATACCTTTACCTTTTACATAGAACCGAAAAGTATATATATGAGTTCATCTATTCTATAATTCGCTTGCGGTGCAGGGGTCGCCAAGCCTGGCCAAAGGCGCCGGACTTAAGATCCGGTCCCGAAGGGGTTCGGGGGTTCAAATCCCCTCCCCTGCACCATTTTTATTTTAGAAAACTATATTCAAAAATTTAAAATAATAAATAAATGTTTTTTACTATTTTTATATAAGATAACTTTTAGGTGATGAGATTGGGAAATACTTTTTATATAACAAACCCCACGAATGAAGATTTAAATAATTTCATAAATTTATATATTGAAAGGTATATTTTAATATTGTTGGCAAGGTGTAAGGTGTTTTATGAGGGAAGGGCTAAAAGTCAGTTGGAGGAGGGAGATAGATTAATCATAATAAAACCTGATGGGACTTTTTTAATTCATAAGGATAAAAAGAGAGAGCCAGTAAATTGGCAACCTCCTGGAAGTAAAATATTTTGGAGTATGGAAAGAGATTGCCTTATTTTAAAGAGTATTAGAAGAAAGCCAAGGGAGGAGTTGAAGGTTGTTATTTCAAGAGTTTATCATGCGTGTGCATTTAAATGTGAGGATTATGAGGAGTTAAATTTAACGGGTAGTGAGTCAGAGATGGCTGAGATGATTTTCAAAAATCCAAATTTAATTGAAGAGGGATTTATACCAATATCGAGAGAGTATCAAATACCTACTGGGATTATTGATATTTTGGGAAAAGATAAGGATAATAGATGGGTTATTTTGGAGTTAAAGAGGAGAAGGGCTGATTTACAAGCAGTTTCTCAACTAAAAAGGTATGTGAAATATTTTAAAAATAAATATGGTGAGGACAGAGTTAGGGGAATTTTGGTTGCTCCTTCTTTAACTATTGGGACAGAAAAATTGTTGAAGGAAGAAAACTTAGAATTTAAAAAACTTAATCCACCAAAAGAAGGTAAAAGAAACTTAAAGCATAATGTAAAAGCTAAAAAAACAGCAGTTTTAGATGAATGGATATAAAAGGAAATGTTATATATTAAAAAATCCTAAATAGATTATGCTCCCCAGTGGGTTAGCCCTCTTGACATGGCAGAGCTAAGGATGATAGAGGGTGTTAAACTGGGGAGACATCTTTATAAAATTTTGGTGAAATCATGAAAATCTATTTTGCTACCGGCAATATAAATAAAATTAAAGAGGCAAAAATTATTTTAAAAGATTTAAAAAATGTGGAAATTGAGCAAATAAAGATTGAATATCCTGAAATTCAGGGAACTTTGGAGGAAGTTGCTGAATTTGGGGCAAAGTGGGTTTATAATATATTAAAAAAGCCAGTCATTGTTGAAGATAGTGGATTTTTTGTTGAGGCATTAAATGGATTTCCTGGGACTTATTCAAAGTTTGTTCAAGAAACAATAGGAAATGAAGGAATTTTAAAACTATTGGAAGATAAAGATAACAGAAATGCCTATTTTAAAACAGTTATCGGTTACTGTGATGAAAATGGAGTTAGATTATTTAAAGGGATTGTTAAAGGAAGAGTTAGCAAGGAGATAAGAAGTAAGGGCTATGGATTTGCTTATGATAGCATATTCATTCCAGAGGGAGAAGAAAGAACTTTTGCAGAGATGACAACAGAAGAGAAAAGCCAAATATCCCATAGAAAAAAAGCTTTTGAAGAATTTAAAAAGTTTTTATTGGAGAAGATTTAAATAGTTTTTAATAACTTCCTCAACTTCCCCATCTTTGTCTATTAGATAAATACTAAAAAACAATTTCGATTTTGGAACTAAAACTACATATTTTATATTATTTTTAGATTTTATTTTGTATCCTTTAAAAAATTCCCAAGGTAAAACAAGGTAGTTGTTTAAAAATGGTTTTAGAGTATTGAATATTTTAATATATATTGTAATTCCTTCTTTATAAATCTCAACAGCTCCAGAAGCAGGATTGAATTTGTCATAAATTGTAGCAATAAACATAAATACAATCAAAAATGACACTATTGTAGTATTCGGATGGTTTATATTTATCAAAATGTAAAATCCAAAAAATAAAGCTATTATTTCTATAATTAATGTAAAAATCCATCTATTTCTATTCATTCCCATCTTTGTTGAAGTTATATA
>JBDOKN010000134.1:0-3731 GCA_039833665.1 Methanocaldococcus sp. | reverse complement strand
AAACAGTTTCGAACTCTTAGATGTTGTTAAAGATAGAGTGTATGATTTTCTTAAATTTGCAATAGAAGACATAATATTATAAGAAAAACATTGAAGATGCACTACTTGGAATTGATGAAAGGATACACGCAGGATACAACACTCTATGGAAAAAGATAAATATCACTTACACAATTTAATTCTCTTTACCATATACAACACTGTGGTGAAGATGCCAAAGCTTTTTATCTATCATGCAAATCAGTGCAATCCAAAAAAATGCACATCCTTAAAAATGGCTAAGATGAATAAAGCCATTTTGTTAAAAAATCCTTATAAAGTTCCAAAAAACTCTTTAATATTAAATCCTTACGCTGAAAAAGCACTATCTCCAGAAGATAAAAAGATTGTGGAAAAGTTTGGCATAACTGCCTTAGATTGTTCATGGAAAGAGGCAGAGTTAATGTTTAAGAAATTTAAATTTAAAAACCAAAGGTCTTTACCATTTTTAATTGCTTGCAATCCAATAAATTATGGTAAGCCATGTATGCTTTCAACACTGGAAGCTTTTATAGCAGCATTATATATAACTAACTTTAAGGATGAGGCATTAGATTTGACTGGCTGTTTCAAATGGGCAGAAACATTTATAAAGGTTAATTATGAATTATTAGAGAGATACTCTAATGCTAAAAATTCAATGGAAGTTGTTGAAATTCAAAAAGAATTTTTGTAAATAATACTTATAGGTGATAAAATGCCATTTGAAGAAGCAATGAAGAGATTGTTTAATAAAAAGATTTGTATGAGATGTAATGCAAGAAATCCTTGGAGAGCTACAAAGTGCAGAAAGTGCGGATACAAAGGTTTAAGACCAAAAGCTAAGGAGCCGAGAGGATAAACGAGATATTTTTTGTTTTTTTCTATTTTTATAGTTCTTTTCAAAATATTTTGGAATACATAAGGTATTAATGAAATTCCCAATGGAAGGAGTTCAAACTTTCTTAATAAATTTTATTCACTTTTGAAAAGAACTATAATTTAAGAAAACATGATTTTGGCTATTTTAAATGTTATAGTCCCTTCAACAATTCCAGCAACTATAAAGAGGATTATGGAGAGTATTAGTAATTTTAATGACTCTTTTATGTAGTATAAAACCTCTCTTTTAGTCCCAAATTTTATATTTATTAAGAAATTAATTAACCCTATGTTAAGTAAAACCCCACTTGATGCTGAAAGTATTAAGGCAGGAATTTCAATGATTCCGTGTGGTAAAACTAAATAGATAAAGCTTTCAGCACCAAATTTGTAAAGCACGTATGATAATATGTAGGAATTAACTGCAATGACAAACAGTGAAAAAATCCCGAGGATATAGTTTAAAATGCATACAGTCAAATTGTTTTCCCAAATTGCCAATATTATATGTAAATTATCCTCATTAATTTTAATGTTTAGGTCTTCAACATGTTTTTGAAAATTTTGGAAAATTACATCCCCTAAATACGAGAAATATTTTACATTAACCACCAAAATATATGAGATTGTTAAAGATAAGATAAAAACTAAACTAACAAATAAAACAACTTTTTTATTTCTTATAGGGCTTTTTAAAATTTCTTTTAAATTAAATATCTCCTCCAATGCATCCATCAAGACCATCATTAAATAAGCATCTCTCATAATTATCTACCAAGTTCTTGGTGTGCCTTTCCTAAATGTCCTGCTGCTAAAGCTCCTAATAGGGATAACTCCCCAGCTAACACAGCCCCTCCAATAATCTCAGCAAACTTTAAAGCTTTGTTATCTCCATAGCAACCAAGCATCTCTAAGCACTCTTTTTGTGCCTCAACCCTTGTCCCTCCTCCAACAGTTCCAATTGGGACATCTGGGAGAGTTACTGAAAAATATAATCCATCGTCTTCAACTTCAGCCATTGTTATCCCTAAACTACCCTCAACTATCTGTGCCTCATCTTGCCCAGTAGCTAAGAATATAGCTCCAATGATGTTTGCATAATGTGCATTGAATCCCATTGAATTGCTTATTGCTGAGCCAATGTAATTTTTTAACCTATTTACTTCAGCTATAGCTTGGGAAGTGGTTTTTAGATATTTATTAACTTCATCCTCAGTTAAAAATACCTCCGCCACAATAGATTTTCCCCTACCATTAATTAAATTCATCCCACTTGGCTTTTTATCTACACATGCATTTCCACTGACGGCAACTGTTTTAACATATATGCCCTCTTTTTTTAACTCATCCTCTATAAAGTTGCATGCCTTTTCTGTTGCAATTGTAACCATATTCATGCCCATAGCGTCTCCTGTCTTAAATATAAATCTTGGATATAAATTTCTACCAACAATTAAAATTGGCTCTATCCTTATTAATTTCCCATGCCTTGTTGTTGATTCAGCAACTTCTTTAATCTTTTCAAAGTTTTCTTTAATCCAATCTCTAACTTTTATTGCATCTACAACACTCTTTGTTTTTAGGCAGGGAGCTCTCGTCATCTTATCATCTATAACTCTAACAGTTGCTCCCCCACATTTTGTTATTATTGAGCAGCCTCTATTAACTGATGCTACTAAAGCCCCTTCTGTTGTTGCCAATGGAATGTAAAACTCTCCCTTTGCATACTCTCCGTTAATTTTTAAAGGTCCTGCAAAACCTAACGGTATTTGTATAGCTCCAATCATATTTTCTATATTCTTTTTCATAGCCATTTCTTCATCTATTGAGTAATTGCAAACATGCTTAAACTCTATTCCAACTTTTTTTTCAATGAATTTTCTTCTAATTTCAGTTGCTATTTTTGAGCCGAACATTTTATCTAATTGATATGGCTTTAACTCTCCATTTAACATTTTTTCAAGGATTTCATTATAGTTCATTTTTATCACCAGAAATTTTATTTTTCAAACCTATTAATAATCTCCTCCAAATCTAAAACCCCCTTATGTATTGCCGTTGCTATCAAAACAGCATCAACTCCTAAGTTATAACATAGCTCTAAATCTTCCATTCCTTTAATTCCACCACCAACATACACTGGATTGTTGGTTTTATCTAAAATATTTTTTATAAGCTCTACATTAATTCCTCTTTGAGTTCCAACTGAAGAGATATCTAAGATTATTAGTGGAGTATCATCACTAACACAGGATAAAATCTCATCCAACCTATAATTTAAAAGCTTTCCATTCTTAAAATCTAAGCTAACGACTATATCTTTCTCTTTAATTAACTTAATATCTTTTAACGTCTCCGTTGCTACAATTGCTTTATCATCCTTATTTAAAATTTTTTTAATGTTTTCTAAGTCCTCTCTTTTTTTTATTCCAATATCAACAATCTTATTTACAAAATCTATATCTTTTATAACATCAAAGTTATCTCCCTTGCCCATTATAGCATTTAAATCAGCAATATATATAGTTTCAGCTCCTCTTTCTTTGTATGCCTTTGCTACCTCAATGGGATTTGATGATTTGCAGATAACTGACTCTAATGGTTTATACTCATCTCTATTTCCACTTTTCCCATGCACAGCTATCTTATCCTTCAAATCAATAACTGGAATTATTTGCATTTTCTCACCGAAACTTCCATATAGAAAAATTTAAAAACAATATTAAATTAATGAGATATAGAACTCAATGGTGGAGATAATGGATGTTGGCTTTATAAGTTTTATTGCTTTGATATTAATTTTTGGATGCATATTTATCCTTTGTTTAAAT
>JBDOKN010000133.1:0-2176 GCA_039833665.1 Methanocaldococcus sp. | reverse complement strand
GGTGATTTTAATGGTTAAAGCAATAGTTGATATTACTGATGAAAATAACAGAATAATAAATATAGTCAAAGCAAAATACAATTTAAAAGATAAAAGCCAAGCTATAAATAAAATAATAGAAGAATATGCAGAATTTCTGTTAGAGGAAGAGTTAAAGCCAGAATATATTGAAAAAATTAGAAACATTATGAAAAATGAAAAACCTATATACATTGGCTCCATTGAAAATCTAAAAAAGAGATATTTAGGTGAATAAATGTATGAAATCGAAATAATGCCCTCATTGGATAAAATACTTCAAAAACTTTCAAAGAGAGACAAAAAGAAATTAGAAGCAATATTAAAGAAAATGGAAGAGATTACTTAAAATCCACATCATTATAAAAACCTAAGACATCCTTTAAATGATTTTAAAAGAGTTCATATCGATAAAAGCTTTGTTCTTGTTTTCACCGTTGATGAGAATAATAAAACAGTTATTTTCGTTGATTTTGACCATCATGACAACATTTATAAAAAGAAAAAGCTATTTAAAGATTAACTCTATAAGTTTATTTAATCTTCTCTCCCAAAGAAGCCCTCACTAACCCATCAAATAATGGATGTGGTCTATTTGGCCTTGATTTAAATTCTGGATGTGCCTGTGTTGCTATGAAGTATTTATTTTTGCTGATTTCTATAAACTCTGCCAATCTTCCATCAGGGGACTTTCCAGAGATTGTTAAGCCATAATTTTCTAAAATCTCATGGTATTCAGGATTGACCTCATACCTATGCCTATGCCTCTCATAAACTTCCTTCTTACCATACAATTTGTAAGTTAAAGTTCCCTCCTTCAATATTGCTGGATAAGCTCCCAATCTCATAGTCCCTCCTTTTGCATCAATCTCCTTTTGCTCTGGCAATAAATCAACAACTGGATATTTGGTAGTTTCATCAAACTCTGTTGAATTAGCCCCTTCTAAACCACAAACGTTTCGTGCAAACTCTATGACTGCACACTGCATTCCCATGCAAATACCTAAGAAAGGAATGTCATTTTCTCTCGCATATTTTATAGCATTTATCTTTCCTTCAACACCTCTATCTCCAAAGCCACCTGGCACTAAGATACCATCTAATTTATTATCTTCTCTATATCTATCTAACAACTCTTCAAATTCTTCACTTTCTAATCTCTCAGAATGTATCCAATTTATATTGACTTTTGTGTCATTTTTAGCCCCAGCGTGGATTAATGCCTCAATAATACTTAAATAGGCATCCTTTAACTCAACATACTTTCCAACTATGCCAATAGTTATCTCATTTAATGGATTTACGACCCTATCAACAAACTTTCTCCATTCATCTAAATTTGGTTCTCTATCTGGAAGATTTAGCTTTTTAGTTACCAGTTTTCCTAAACCTTCTTTTTCTAAGTTTAGGGGGACTTCATATATTGTTCTTGCATCCCTTGCCTCTATAACTGCCTCCTTATCAACATCGCAAAATAGGGATAACTTCTCTCTAATCTTATCCCCCATTGGCATTTCTGTTCTGCAAATCAATATATCTGGCTGAATTCCAATACTTCTTAGCTCTTTAACACTATGTTGTGTAGGTTTTGTTTTCAACTCTCCTGCAACTTTTATGTATGGTAAAAGGGACACATGGATATATAAAACGTTCTCCTTACCCACATCCTTTTTAAACTGCCTTATAGCCTCTAAGAAGGGTAAGCTTTCAATGTCTCCAACAGTTCCCCCAATTTCAACTATTGTTATATCATAACCCTCTCCAAGATTTTTAATCCAGTCCTTTATCTCATTTGTTATGTGTGGGATAACTTGAACTGTCTTTCCCAAATACTCTCCTTTTCTCTCTTTTGTTAAGACACTCCAATATATCTTTCCAGTTGTTATATTATTATCTTTGGTTAAGTTTTCATCTATAAACCTCTCATAATGTCCTAAATCTAAATCTGTTTCTCCTCCATCTTCTGTAACAAAAACCTCCCCATGCTCATAAGGGGACATCGTCCCAGCATCTATCTGTAAATAAGGGTCTATCTTAATCATATTAACCTTAAAACCTCTTGCTTTTAGCAATCTCCCCAAAGATGCTGCTGTAATTCCCTTACCTAACGAGGATATAACCCCCCCAGTGATAAATATAAATTTCATATCTTTCACCC
>JBDOKN010000132.1:0-3474 GCA_039833665.1 Methanocaldococcus sp. | reverse complement strand
TCTTTCTCTCTATTATAAAATCTCATATTATCACCAAAAAGGTTAAAAAATTAAAGGAAATTTATTCATTCTTCTTAGGCCAAGTTATTAACTGAGGAACTTCTGGAAGTTTTTTAATCTTCTTCTTTATTATTGGATGCCAGTCATCAAAATCAAACCCATATTGAGCTAAATAACCAACAACCCATCTTGTTATTCCATATCCAGTGCATCCAGTCCAGACCTTCCTATTTTTATAGTCCTTAATTCTAAAGCCCTCAACGAAGTGTGTTCCATGGACGTTTGCTGATGTAACTGCAACTCCTTTCCTTTCATCCTTTATGTGTGGAAGCCATAACCTCATCTCATACTTTGGCACATCTGGGAATTCAATTCCTCTATCTTCCTTTTTCCTTCCCTCCAAATAAAATGGGTCATCTCCAACCTCAACCCAATACTCTAAATCAAGCTTTTCAGCTAATTTTTCAGCATATTTTAAAGTTTTATCTCTTGTTTCCTCAACAAACTCTGGACTTCCAATCCAAACACACTCTACCCTTAAAAACTCATTAACCCTATCTAAACCTCTCGCCCCCCCTCCTTCCCATCTGTAAGTCCATCCACTTCTGTCAAAGAACATTACTGGTTTATCAACATCTATAACCTCTCCCTCAAAGAATTGGTAGAACGGCTCACATTGAGCTGGGGCTAACACATAACTTGGCTCTCTTAATAAATTTTTTAATTTTTCAATTGGAATCTCTTTCTTAATCATCATCTCATTTACAAACTCTTTAAACAACTCTGGCTCTCTCTTTGGTGGGCATACATAATACATTCCTTCTGGTAAGCCCTCCAAATATCTCATCTTATACATAACTTCCAATGGAATGAGCTTTGGGAATAAACACTCTTGGAATCCAATTTTTTTAACAACTTCCTCAACTATCAACTCCTCTAAAGCTCTAAATAATGCAGTTATTGGTGGGGCATAAAACCACTGCCCTCTCCCAGGAAATTTTTTAACCCATCCAAGTTTTTCAGCTACATCTGTTGGGTCTTTGTCAAAGGTAATTTTTCTCTTTGCCTTATATTCACTAACAATTGTTCCTGGTGGAATCTTACAAACTTTAAATGTTAAATCTTCCTCTTCTTTTTCCAGCTCTGTTTTTACAAATTTTATTGCCCTATCAATAATGTTTCTCTTTAATTCACTCTCCCCAATATCTTTAAATGTCAATATAATTTTGTTCTCTTCAACCTTTGCCTCGCACTCTGGAACTTTAATGCCCATCAATTTTTTGGCTTTATCTTCATCTGTTTCAATTGTTATTATGTAATTATCTATCTCAATTCCCCTAACTCCAATTCTAAAATTCCTTCCCAACTTTTCAGCTAATGGTTTTTTCAATCTAATTAAACCTTCATGGGCTCTTGTATATGTCCCAGAGACAATTTTTAGTTTTAAAGTATTGCCTTCAAATTCATAGTTTTTTATTTTTGATGCCTCATCTTCTTTACCCTTTGGAACTCCTCTTAAAAATATGCTATCTGCGTTTTTTAAAATCTCCTCTACTGCTTTCTTTGCCTCCTCATTTAATTCTTTGCTAAATATTATTTTTCCTTCCAAATCAAATGTGAGCTTCATTATATCACCAATAACATTTCCATTGTTTTATTGAATTGATAATAGGTATTTATGTTTTTATTGTGTTTTTAGAGACATATTTTAATTTAGTATCTCTCATTTTTAGATTCTTTTAGAATATTCCCCTCAACGATATAAAACATTATCGCCCCAAATAAAACGATTGAGAAGTAAGATATCGAACGATATAAAATAAGGACTGCAAAAGCTCCACTGTAATCTAAACCTTTTAATTTCAATATATAAATTAAGGCATATTCTACAATTCCCAATCCAGAAGGGGTTATTGGAATTGCGGTTAATAAAGAAGATGCCAAATCAGAAAAGATACCAAATAACACATCTAAATTTATATTTAATGCTAAAAATATAAAATAAATAGTTAGCCCTTCAATAAACCATCCAATAAATGACAAAGTTATCAATAAAGGAAGGGTGTTTATTTTTATTGCTTTTAAACCTTTTTCAAAATTCATTAATATTCCTTCCAATCTTTCATTTTTTAAGTTTATTTTGTTATTTAATATTATGAAGATAAAAGTTAGCGAGATTAAAAGTAATATAATAACAACTCCCCATTTCATTGAATAAAGAATTTCCTTTGGAATGTTTGATTCAAATGAAAAATAGGCAGATATGAATAATAAAATAATCATTGCCACCAAATCAAAAACTCTCTCAATAAAAACCGTTCCAAATCCTAACGATATAGATTTATTTGTCTTCTTTTTTAATAAATAACCTCTATAAATATCTCCCAATTTAGCAGGAACTAATGAATTTATAAACATAGATAAGTAATATATTAAAAATGCATCTTTTAAATTTAGATTAATGTCTATGTTTTTTAAAAATATTTTCCAACGGTAGCTTTTAATTAAAATTGAAAGATAAAACATAATTATTGCAAGAAAATAATAAAAAATATTAGCATTTTTTAAAATTACAATTAATTTATTCAAATCTATCTTTGAAAGGATATATAAAATTATTCCAAATGAGATAATAAAAGAAATTATCGTCCTTTTATTTAACAACTGCTCCCTTAACTTCATACTATTCCCTCAAAAAATACAATATTGTTGGGAATATTAAAACGTTCATCATATTTGATAGGTTTGATTTACTTTTTAATGCCAAAAGCCCAATGAAAATTGCAGTTAGATAAACAATGAGATGATAAGTTAAATATGTGTTATAGCTTCCAATTATTATAATAAGCGTGCAAAAAACAATAAAAAACAATGATAGAAGTTTAAAATTAACTTTTCTAATGAAAATAAGAACGTATTTAGATAAATTTAATAAAACAATTAAGGATACTGTTGAAGCCAATAAAATGCAAAAAATTGTATAAGTTAAATTAATATCAATATTTAAATATTGTATTGCTTTTGCAACTCCGCTCCTCCCTGTTCCAATAAAAATAACTGCCAATAGGGAAAAAACTTCATTAGATAAAATAATAGCTCCCTGAGAGACAATAAAGTTTTTTAAATCCCTTTCATTTAAAATTTTACTTAAAATATAGTTTAACTGAGCTCCACTTACTCCCGGCAGGAATATTCTAAAAAATCCAACAATTGAAGCAAAAAATGATGACTTTAAAAACTTTAAATCAAAATCAGGGAATGTTATTATCTGACTTTTTATTTTGTATGTTTTTAGATTGTTTATAAGCAGTGGAATCCCAAACATTCCTGTAAATATCGCTGTTAACGTTATATTAAACGCCTCGTTATAATATAAAACTGCAACTCCAAAAATACCTGACAAAAATATAACTAAAACCTCCCAAATAGATTTTGCCGTAAAAATTTGATATACAATAAAAGCAATTAAAATAA
>JBDOKN010000131.1:0-6620 GCA_039833665.1 Methanocaldococcus sp. | reverse complement strand
GTTTCAGTTATATTTATTATTTGAATGTTTATGTTAATTGTCATAAAATTTCTTTTATAGCATTCCAAACTAAATAACTCTGCGGTTTTAAAATCCCTTTTTGTGGATTTAAGAATAAAATATTCTTCTTAACTAAAAACTCTCTAATTTTTTTAGGTATTTTTGTATCCTCAATTTCATAATTTTCCTTAAATAATTTTAATGCACCAATTATTTCCTTATAAAACTCTTTATCTTCTTCTTCAACATCCTCTAAGAAATATTTTAGTTTTTGAACTTCATCCCTAAGCAATTCCTTCAAAACTTCTCTTAAATCTTTAAACTTGCTTTCTTCAACAACATACTTTATGTCCTTTGCCTTCCCTCCAACATAAGAATATATTAACTCTTTATCTTCATTAGTTAGGTTGATATTATGCTCTACTGATAAAAAATCCATAAATTTTAAAGCTGTTTCTTTATCAAAGTCATCCACTAAGATATATTTACATCTACCATCTAACATTGCTTCATTATAAACTCTCTCAATAAACAAGCTATCTGAACTTATACAAAAAATATGACATAGATGGTTATGCTTTGTTAGAGAGACAAAGTAATTAAACAACTCATATATAAGACAGCTATTAATTTTCATATCCCCTATTTTTTGCAATTCATCAATAATCAAAATTGGCTGTTTTTCTTCTTTTTTAATTTCTTCAAAAACTTCTGTTAAATACTCAAAAACATCATCAGAGTTTTTGTCTTTTAAAAGCTGATTTAAAAGATTTTTTGGTATTGGAATACCAGTTAAAATTCCACAAGTTAAAGTTGATAATATTGAAACATCAACCACATTAGGAGAATCACTTATCAAAAATCTTAAATAATCTTTTAACTTACTAATTAATGACTTTCTTGTAGAGTAAGTTTTAAATAAAACTCTTATAAAGTCATCATACTTGGATAAAAAATGCCCCCTCAAATCAATATAAAATACAACATACTTATCTTTATCCAATCTATTGCTAATAATTTCATTAATTAAAGCAGTTTTACCAGAATTTATTGGGCCGTATATAAAATAAATATCATCTGGTTCTTTATTCAATATATGCATAATTTCATTAATCTCCTTTTCTCTATCAAAAAATTTCATTTATAATCACCATTGGCTTTAAATATAATATCACTTTGCAATTACCTTCTCAACAATCTCCTCAACTTTTTTATAGACCTCATTGTCCTCTGGCAAATCCCACAAAGGAATACCCTTTAAGTCATATTCAGCAATCTCTTTATTGTAAGGTAATTTTCCAATCAAATTTAAGCCGAGTTCTTTTGCATAACTCTCAATTAACTCCTCATACTCTGGCTTAACCTTATTTGCAACGACATAGATGTCTTTAAATTTAACCTCCAACTCATTAGCCAACTTTTTAATTCTCTTAGCCGTTCCTAATCCTCTCTTTGATGCATCAGTTATAACAATCATTACATCTACATTTTGTGTTGTTCTTCTACTCAAATGCTCTAAGCCAGCTTCAGTGTCTATAACAACAAACTCATAGTCCTTAGCTAAGTTATCGATAATCTGCCTTAGCCAGTTATTTACACTACAATAACAACCACTTCCTTCAGGTCTTCCCATAACTAATAAATCATAATGTTTTGTTTCAACTAAAATCTCAAAAATCTTACTTCTCAAATAATCCAATTTACTCATCCCTGCTGGGACTTCATCCTTCTCAACCAATCTTTTCAACTCTTCCCTAATATCCCCTACTGTTTTTTCAACTTCAACTCCCAGAGTTTCTGGTAGATTTGAATCAGGGTCTGCATCAACAACCAAAATGCTGTTTGTTTTTTTTGATAATGCCTTAATTAATAGGGTTGTAAATGCTGTTTTTCCAACTCCGCCTTTTCCACTAACAGCGATAATCATTTATGCCACCATAATATAGATGTTATTAACTGTGTTGTTAGTTATTTATTGTTCATGTTTTATAAATGGTGATGTCATGCTATCAAAAAAACTTTTAAATTTTGAATCATTTGAAGTTATGGATATTTTAGCATTGGCTCAAAAATTGGAAAATGAAGGAAAGAAAGTTATACACTTAGAGATTGGAGAGCCAGATTTTAACACACCAAAGCCAATTGTTGATGAAGGAATTAAAGCTTTAAAAGAAGGGAAAACACACTATACAGATAGTAAAGGTATTTTGGAGTTGAGAGAAAAAATTAGTGGGCTGTATAAAGATAAATATAAAGTAGATATAAATCCAAATAACATAATTATTACTGGAGGAAGTTCTTTGGGTTTATTTTTTGCTCTATCTTCAATAATTGATGAGGGAGATGAGGTTTTAATTCAAAATCCTTGCTATCCATGTTATAAAAATTTTATTAGGTTTTTGGGGGCTAAGCCAGTGTTTTGTGATTTTACAGTTGAGAGTTTAGAGAACGCTTTATCAAATAAAACTAAGGCAATAATTATAAATTCTCCATCAAATCCTTTGGGAGAGGTTGTAGATAAAGAAATTTATGAATTTGCCTATGAAAACATCCCTTACATTATCTCAGATGAAATCTACAACGGCTTAGTTTATGAAGGAAGATGTTATTCGGCAATTGAGTTTGATGAGAATCTGGAAAAGACCATATTAATTAATGGATTTTCTAAGCTCTATGCAATGACTGGGTGGAGGATTGGATACGTTATTTCTAATGAGATAATTATAGATGCAATTTTAAAATTACAACAAAATTTATTTATCTCCGCCCCTACTATATCTCAATATGCAGCATTAAAGGCGTTTGAAAAAGAAACTGAAAAAGAAATAAATAGTATGATAAAGGACTTTGATAGAAGGAGAAGGTTGGTTTTAAAATACGTCAAAGATTTTGGGTGGAAGGTTAATAACCCTGTTGGAGCTTATTATGTATTTCCAAATATTGGTGAGGATGGGAGAGATTTTGCCTATAAATTATTAAAGGAGAAATATGTTGCTTTAACTCCTGGAATAGGATTTGGAAGTAAAGGAAAAAACCATATACGAATTAGCTATGCCAACTCCTATGAGAATATTAAAGAGGGTTTAGAAAGAATTAAGGAATTTTTAGATGAAAATAGGAGAAGATAAAAATTTATACATCATATTATTTATTACATATAATAAAGAAAGAGTAAAAACACTTAGTGGTGATGAGTATGAAAGGTATTTTAAAGAGAGTTTCTGATGTAGTTTGGGAATTACCTAAGGATTATAAGGATTGTATGAGAGTTCCGGGAAGGATATACTTAAATGAAATCCTATTAGATGAGTTAGAACCAGAAGTTTTAGAGCAAATAGCGAACGTTGCATGCTTGCCTGGGATTTATAAATACTCTATAGCAATGCCAGATGTGCATTATGGTTATGGTTTCTGTCTCCACCCAGATGCAAAGGTTTTAACTGAACATGGCTTCTATTATAGGATAAAAGATTATGAAAGCTTAAAAGATGAAAAAGTTAATGTATTTAATACAGAAAATAAGAAAATAGAAGCAAGTGAAGTTAAAAAGTTCTTTAAATTAAAACCATACTGTAAAATCTATAAAGTTAGAACAAAGCTTGGATATGAGATAATAGCAACAGAAGACCATCCGTTCTATACTCCTTGTGGCATGGTTGAGCTTAAAAACTTAAAAGTAAATGATAAAGTTGCTATCTATCCTTATGAAGGAGTTGAGTATGAAGAGCCAACAGATGATATAATAATAGATGAAAATGATATAATTGAATGTATGGATAAATTAAATCTAAGCAAAAAGAGTAAAGAAATCATTATAAGAAAGTTAAAAGAGAGAAGTTTAATTCCATTAACCTACAACCATAAAAAATTGCCTTACTTATTAAAAATTATGGGCTTTATCTTTGGAGATGGCTCAATGAACTTTATTGGAAAGAGAGGAGATGGCATTATACACTTCTCATCAAAACATAGAGAAGATTTAGAAAGAATTAGGGGAGATATTAAAAAGATTGGCTATACTCCTTCAAGAGTTTATAAAAGGGAAAATGACTGCTACTCCTTCTATGTAAATGCATCAAGCTTAGTTGTTTTATTACATGCGTTGGGTGTTCCAATTGGAAACAAAACATTAAAGAAATATAACTTCCCAGAATGGATATTCAACTGTAAATTATGGCAGAAGAGATTGTTCTTAGCATCATTCTTTGGAGCTGAACTAAGAAAACCATATCCAAGAAAGGATAGAAAGGCATTATTTACATTCCCAACATTAGAGATGGATAAAGATATAAAGATTAAAGAAGATGCATTAAAATTCTTGGAAAATATTGCTAAACTACTAAATGAATTTGGTGTAGAGGCAACAATTACAAAAAGAAATTCAACTCATAAAAGAAATGACGGAATTGAGACAGTTAGATATGTTTTAACAATAATTGGCACATCTAAGAACTTAATAAACTTATGGGCAAAGATTGGTTATGAATACAACAGAGAGAGGCAGGAACTTGGATGCTATGCAGTGGCATTTTTAAAGTATAGGGAGAGGGAGATAAATAGAAGAAAAGCACTTGCTAAAAAGGTAAAAGAGTTATTTGAAGAGGGTAAAAAACCATCAGAGATTATAAGATTGCTAAATATAAACAAAGAAGATGAAAGATTTGTTAAAGATATTTGGAATAAGTTAAAGAATGGAAAGGAAATTAAAGAAATAAGAGTTTCTTCAAACTTCCCAAGCTATGAAGAATTTATTAAAGAGAGAGTAGTTGGAGATGGATTAGTTTGGGATGAGATTGAAAGTATAGTGGAAGTTGATGATATAGATGAGGTTTATGATTTTACAATAAATCACAAAGACCACAACTTTATAGCTGATAACTTTTTAGTTTCAAATTGTATCGGAGGAGTAGCGGCTTTTGACCAAAGAGAAGGGATTATAAGCCCCGGAGGGGTGGGATTTGATATATCATGTCTCACACCAAACTCAAAAATATTAACAGACGATGGATATTACATAAAATTAGAAAAACTAAAAGAAAAATTGGATTTGCATGTTAAGATTTATAATCCAGATGAAGGAGAAAAGAGTTCGAACATATTATTTGTCTCTGAAAGAGATGCAAAAGAAAAAATAATAAGGATAAAAACAGAATCTGGAAGGGTTTTAGAGGGAAGTAAAGACCATCCAGTTTTAACATTAAACGGCTATGTTCCAATGGGCATGTTAAAAGAAGGGGATAAAATTATAGCTTATCCTTATGAAGGGGTTGAGTATGAAGAGCCATCTGATGATATAATATTGGATGAAAAGGATTTTGCAGAGTATGATAAACAGATTATCAAATATCTAAAAGATAGGGATTTATTGCCATTAAAAATGAACAACAAACATATTGGTATTATTGCAAGGTTGTTAGGTTTTGCTTTTGGAGATGGGAGCATAATTAAAGAGAATGGAGATAGAGAGAGATTGTATGTAGCATTTTATGGAAAGAAAGAAACATTATCTAAAATTAAGGAAGATTTGGAAAGATTAGGAATAAAAGCTTCAAAAATATATTCAAGGAAGAGAGAAGTTAAAATAAAAAATGCATGGGGAGATAAATATACAAGCTTGTGTGAAGACAACTTTATAAAAATAACTTCCAAAGCATTTGCATTGTTCATGCATAAATTAGGAATGCCAATTGGTAGAAAAATAAGTCAAATTCCAAAAGTTCCTGACTGGATAAAGAAATCTCCAAAATGGGTGAAAGCAAATTTCTTGGCAGGATTGTTTGGAGCAGATGGAAGTAAGCCAATATTAATGACTAAAAAGCACAAATATACTATAAGCTCAATATCTTTAACAATCTCAAAGACAAAAGATATTGAAAATGAACTTATAAACTACTTAAATGAATTAGCAAATATGTTAAAAGAATTTGATATAAATGCAAACATCTACAAAGTTAGAGAGTATAATGGAAAGGTTATGTATAGGTTGTATATAAGTTCAAACAATAAAGAACTTTATAATTATCTATCTAAAATTGGTTATGCATATTGTAATGATGAGAAAATTTTATTAATTACAGAATATCTAAGGAGAAAATTAATTATATGGGAAAATATAAACAAAGAAGGAATTTCAAAAGTGGAACAAAATAAAATATTTGCAAATAATTTTGAAACATTGGATGAGTTTATTGAAAAATATGGAGTTAGGGGAGGATTTGTAATAGATAAGATAAAGGAGATTGAAGAAATTCCTTATAATTCAAAATTGTATGATGTTGGAATAGTAAGTAAAGAACACAACTTCATAGCAAACAATGTAGTAGTTCATAACTGTGGAGTTAGGTTAATAAGGACAAATTTAACAAAAGAAGAAGTTCAGCCAAAGATAAAAGAGCTTATAAAAACCTTATTCAAAAATGTCCCTTCTGGTTTGGGAAGTAAAGGAATTTTAAAATTCAGCAAGAGTGTTATGGATGACGTGTTAGAGGAGGGAGTTAGATGGGCTGTTAAAGAGGGCTATGGATGGAAAGAAGATTTAGAATTTATTGAAGAACATGGATGTTTAAAAGATGCAGATGCATCATATGTTTCAGATAAAGCAAAAGAGAGGGGGAGAACTC